>CADBRO010000282.1 GCA_902797075.1 uncultured Lachnospiraceae bacterium | reverse complement strand
CTGCACTCTCCTCCCGATATACCGATCGGAATCTCGGAGTCAAAATCATATTGTATCGGATCGTAGTCTTCTTCATTTTCAAAATTATGGACGGTCACCTTCCGGTATTTCGGGTCAATGATCCAGTATTCTCTGACGCCGGCATTCTTGTATTTATAAAGCTTAAGTATCATGTCCTTGCTTCGTGTGGAAGGCGAAAGAATCTCAACGACCAGATCGGGTGCCCCCTCGTAGCGAATCGCATGAATATCATATTCCCTGCAGATGACAAGCAGATCCGGCTGGACCATCGTGTAATTGTCCATATCAAGCCGGACATCACAGGGCGAAAGATACACTTCACACGGCTTGTCGTGGTCATCCACACACCTTCGGAAAAGAAGATACAGCTCCCCCAGAATCAGCTGATGAATCATGGCAGGCGCTCCCATGTCATAAAACACTCCGTCGATCAGCTCAACCCGCTGGTCGTCCGGCAGTGCATAATAATCGTCAATCGTATGCCGGTTGTCCTTCGGAATAACGTTATAGGCCGCTGCCGGTTCGCGAACCATATCCGGGTATTCTCTTTTTGCCGAATCATACAGACCCTGACCGGATTTTCCGGATTCCAGCACCTTCAAAATGGCATCAATCGTTTTCTTCCTTGGCGCCTTTGTCACCTTGCCGAAAATCTTCTGCACTGTGCCGAGAGGCACGCCGGATTGTTCCGCAATCATCTCATTGGTATAACCGAGTTCAGTTTTACGGGCGATCATTTCAGAGATTGTCATTATTCCATTCTCCTTCCCTCACAGACGAAAACCGTTTGTCCGGCTGAGGCTATGGCAGAATTATAACCGTTATCAAACCGTTTGTAAACCATTAATCAGCAAATCGCCGTTTTATTTCCATTTGCACAGTAAAGCGGACACTCGTAATCCGCTGCGCTGCTTGCTCGTGAACCGTGGCCGCTTACAGCGGCATCTCAGCGGGGCTTACCCCCCACTGAGACGATCAGCCTCCCTATACCCCCGCCTGCGCCTCTTGTGCGTTGATGTGGGGGACTGTTCACACGGTT
This sequence comes from uncultured Lachnospiraceae bacterium, assembly GCA_902797075.1. Classification (GTDB taxonomy): domain Bacteria; phylum Bacillota; class Clostridia; order Lachnospirales; family Lachnospiraceae; genus Chordicoccus. Next base: position 5,897 of record CADBRO010000282.1, on the reverse strand, counting down.
CAAATAAAAACGGGACCTGCAATCTTAAGCAGATTGCAGGTCCCGGTCAGAATCCTTTTCTTTTTACATGATTGGTGCAGTCTTCCGTTTTTCTTCAGCGATCCTTTCCGACAATGCTAAGGATACGGATCAGAATATTCACAATGTCTACATAGAGATCCGCCGCCGAAGCGATGGCATTTCTTACTGTTTTCTGATACAGCTGCGCCCGTGCCCAGTCAAATCCGATATAGCCGCAGAAGATCAGAATCACGACGTAATCGAACGCCCCGAGTGCCCCTCTGAAGAAGAACATGCAGATCAGCTCTGCGACGATCGTGACTCCGAGGGAAACCAGAAGTCCCCGTCCCATGCTCAGAAAGACAGCCGGGAAAATCGAACTGATCACTGCCATGACAACCGTGATGACGGCTGTAATCGCAAACGCAAGAACCACCGATGCGCCTGTATAACCCGACAGAATATAGGTCAGTACAAGTCCTGTTCCTGCCGCGAGTACGAAAAATGCGATTCCGCTGACGAATGCGCTTGAAGATCTGTGAACGATCGCAATGCCGCCGATTGCCAGCACGAAATAGGCGATAATTATCGCCACCGGCGGAAGCGACAGAATAAGGCCCGGCATAAAGTACGCCATCGCGAGATTGAGAGCAAAGCCGCAGGCGATCATGAGTCCGATGATCAGGTTATATTTTCCGGCACTTATAAGCTCCGTATCAGCGGCAAAAAAACGGCTCTCCTTATCGATTGTTAAAACACTGCCTTTTCGGTTCTTCTTGTCAGCATCAAATGATCCGTTCATAATTGTTCCTCCCGTTTTAAATCTGTTTCAAACACCGATAGATCAATCATAGTACGTGCTTTATCACACGAAACGCACACTGCATCCGTATCACTCGGTATAATGGTCCACCACTGCACTGGGATCATAGAAAATCCTGTCCCTCTCGATAATCCGGACATTTCCGCCCTCAGCGGAAAGAATACTGAGAGAACAGTTCGGAGGCAGATGTCCCTGCCAGAAATCGGAAGAATCCTCATAAAGCGGATTCAGCATTGCTCTCAGCGCAAAGCCGTGCGTCGCGACAAGATAGGTTCTTCCGTCGTCTCTCTCCACAAGCTCCCGCAGGAACTCCTGAGTGCGCCTGCACACGTCAGACGCGGTCTCTCCTCCCGGTGCGCCGGGAAAACGGAACGGATCATCAAAGAAAATCTTCATCAGATCCTCGTCCACCTCGCTCTCGCCTGGCCGGACTTTTTTTCCTTCCCATTCGCCCATATGGATTTCCTTGATCCGGTTGTCACAGGAAATCCCGGTTTCGCCATTTCCGCTCGCTTTCAGAATAATCCGGGCGGTCTCCTTCGCCCTGACGAGCGGGCTCGAAATACAGGCATCAAAGTGAATCCCCTGAAGCGCCTTTCCCGTCACCTCCGCAAGCTCTCTGCCGTTGTCATTCAGTTCAAAATCAGACCATCCCTGGAGGCTTCCCTCCGCGTTTGCCGATGTCTCTCCGTGTCTTACGATGTAAATATGCATTCATGCTCCTTAGCTGTCAGATAAAATGATCCGTCTTTGCCCGTCAGAGCCGCAAACGCAGTTATCCGCATTCCGTTTTGCTCCTCATGAACGTCATTCACGGTATAGACAAATCATACACCCATAAAGGATAATATTAAAGAGCCTTAATTATACCCTTGCAGGCAGAAAAATACAATAAAATTAAGCAATAAGGCCCCTTTCCCGGGTCTTGTCCACAGAAAGGATTTCCCATGAAGCAAATCATCTACGGCGCCGCGTATTATCCGGAATACATGCCTTATGAAAGAACCGATACGGATTTCAAGATGATGAAGGAGGCCGGTCTCAACACGATCCGTATCGCCGAATCCACCTGGAGTACTCTTGAAAAGCGGGACGGCGTCTTTGATTTCTCCTATATAGACAGAACTCTCGACGCCGCGTCACGGTTCGGTCTCAATGTCATCGTCGGAACGCCGACTTACGCAATTCCCTCCTGGCTCGCAAAGAAAGAGCCATCCGTTATGGTGGAAACAAAAGACGGCAGAGCCCATTACGGGCATCGCCAGCTGGGATGATTTTCCGGACATGACCGGCTGCATTAACGCCGGTCTTGCCGCTGAATATGAAAAATTCAAGCGGAGCCTGGCTGCCGGCTTCCTCGCGTGGCAGGCGGATCTGATCCGCGAGTATAAGCGGGACGACCAGTTTATCACGCATAATTTTGATTTTGAGTGGAGAATCGCCGATAACGATACCTGGCACGAAGGCTGCTCCTACGGCGTACAGCCGGGAATCAATCACGCGGAAGCTTCAAAATGCCTGACGCTGGCAGGTACCGATATCTATCATCCGACGCAGGATGAGTCAACCGGAGCAGAAATCGCATTCGGCGGCGACAGCATCAGAACCCTCAAGACGGCGCATCGGCTACGAAGCATTCCTCTGCAGGCGCTGCATGGAACTGCTCGACAGCGACATCTGGAACTTCACCGGCGTAACGAAGATCTACGACATGAAGGACTTCGACCGCGTAAGCGAAATGATGGAGCATCACACGGTCGGCTTTATCAAAGCCGCTTTCTGCCCCTGATTTTTCTCCTGATCGCCGTCAGCACGTCATTTTTCGCCGTGCTGCCATCGCGGATTCCCGCGAGAGTTTTCCGGTGGCAGTACAGCGCGAGAAGAATGTACACGCACCCGACGACAGCGGCTGTGAGATCCTGCCGCACGGCCATAATCACTGTGTAAACGATCGGGATCACGACGCCGCCGAGGCTCAGATACTGCAGAGCGAAAACGACCAGCATGCCTGCGATATTCGCGGCAAGCCCGATGGGAAAATGATAAAGCGCGATCGCGAGACTGCTGGTCGCTACTCCCTTTCCGCCGCGGAACCTGCGCCACACAGGAAAATCATGGCCGATGGTGCAGCCAAGACCGGCAAGCAATATATCTGCCCTTCCGGCGTCGTGAAAGATCAGATGAGCCGCAAGGCATGCTGCTGCGCATTTGAGAAGATCTCCGGCAAGCACGATGATCCCCGGTTTGAATCCGAGATTCGCCATGATATTGGCCATCCCCGGATTTCCGGTCGTTCCGATCTCTGAAGAAGATTTTCCGGCGTAAATGCGGGCGACGATTTCGGCAGTCAGAAACATACCAAACACATATCCGATCAGAAGGCTGATCACACACATATCAGTCCGCATCCATATCCTCCAGAGCGCTAAGTCCGCGCTTCGCTTCCGGCTTCGAGTCACCGTGCTTCACGAAAAGCATCGTCAGGAATGAAAGAATCACAAAAAAGACTGCGTACGGAAAGAGCACCGTCATGCCAAGCTGATCCATCAGAAAGCCGGATACGATCGGCGTCGCCACCTGGGCAGCCATCGAGGCCGCATAGTAGAAACCTGTGTATTTTCCGACATCAGATTCCCTGCACATCTCAACAACCATCGGAAATGAATTGACATTAATCGTAGCCCAGGCGATTCCGGTAAGCGCAAACACGCAGTTCATCACCATGGCGGGACTCCCTGAACGCATAAACGCCGCCGATCCGAATGCTGCCGCCAACATCGCAACGCCCGCAAGAATCGTCTTCTTTCTTCCGATTTTTGACGCGATAATGCCGACCGGCAGATAGGAAACGATCGCAGCCATCTGGGCGATAATAAGCGTCAGGTTGTAGTCCTTGTGAAGCACCTGCCCCGCATAGACCGAATACTTGGATGTTACGGCGTTGTATCCCGCAAACCAGAACACAATCGACGCGAAAAGAAAAAGCAGAGAGCGTTTTTCCGCCGTCCCAAGTCCTCCTGCAGTTTGATTCGGGAGTCCTCCCACATCTTCGGATTTGTCATCTGTAAGGCCGTATCTGCGGCTTTCTTCCCTCATTTCCTCCACAAAGCGCGGTTCTCTCACCGTCAGCATAAAAAGTGCGAGGGCGCCGAGCATGATCCCGCCGATAACCGCGAAATACCCCGTATAGCTCATCATGGAATTGCTCACCGCGCTGGTCGCAAATACCATTCCCAGCACAAGGGCGAGGATTCCGCCCGCACTCCCCATGAGGTTAATTACCGCATTCGCCTTGGAACGGAGCGGTTTTATCGTGACATCCGGCATGAGGGCTACCGCAGGCGACCGGAACGTGCCCATGGATATAAGAGCCGCAAGAAGAAGCACGATAAACACGATCAGCGTTCCCGGCTGCGCTTTTGTAATTTTCCCCGCGAGCGCCTGGCGCGCAGGCACGACATAGTTCGTGTACTCCGGATTCGTGACGGTTTTTCCGTCTTCTTCCGCCGTACTCGTTATTTGGGAAAATGTCTCCGCGTCGTACAATTCCTTCAGTACGAAGCTCTCTCCGCCCGGAGTTAAAAGCTCTGATTCCGCTGTCTCTTCGTAAATCATCTGCAGCGCGGAGGGATCGTCGATTTTCGTGATATCCCCGAGCTTCTTTATCTGCATGGCGTCAACCGCGGAAAGGCTGATGAAAGCGATCACCGCGAGAATCGTCCCGAAAAGGATAAACGGCGTTCTTCTTCCGAGCCTTGATTTGGTTCGGTCTGAGAGCATTCCGAAAAGCGGAAGCAGAAACAGCGCCAGAATATTATCGAGCGCCATGATAAGCCCGGACAGCGTCTGGGACATCCCGAACTTGTTCGTAAGAATCATCGGAATTGTATTGTCATACGCCTGCCAGAATGTACAGATCAGGAAAAATGCAAACCCGACACAGATGGTACGTCTGTAGTTCAGCTTCATATCAACCTCCGCGGAATTCTGACTCTTTTTATTTATTAATTTTACCACGTGTACCGGATGAATGCTGTATAATGTTCACTTAAGAATACACATCGGCCGGAATTGAAAAAATGTTTTATAAGAGTATTGATCATTTTTGCGTATAATTTCGTGAATATTTGAGTTTATACCCAAATCGGTTGATTTTACGTAAAAAAGGCGCTTAATTTGGTCTGATAATATATAATACAATAAATGAGCGTTCACACTAATTTATGAACGCTGCATTACAACGGATTTTGATTTACTGCTCTGATATTCATAATCCTATAAAAAAATAGAAGGTGTCCCGATGTTAAAACAACTGTTTAATGACAATTGGAGCTATGCTCCCCTGAGCTTCGAATTCTGCAGCACTCCGACAAAGCCTTTCCGGAGTATTACCCTTCCCCATGACGCCCTCATCCATGAAGAGCGAAGTCCGGAGCTTCCCGGCGGTGTAAACACAGGTTACTACCCGTACGAGGCCTACGAATACCGGAAATCCTTTGATTTAGACGAGACTTTTAAAGGGAAGAAAATATCGCTTCTCTTCGAAGGTGTCTACGCGGCTTCCAAGGTCTACGTCAATCATCAATATGCAGGGGGCTGCATGAACGGCTATATCCCGTTCATCGTCGAGCTCTCGCCTTACCTTAAAGAAGGAAAAAACGAAATCTCCGTAATATGCCGGACCTACCGCGACAGCAGGTGGTACAGCGGAGCCGGAATTTACAGAAATGTATGGCTTCTCACCTCAGGCCAGGCGCATTTCACATACGGGAAAAGCTTCGTCTCGACGAAGAGAATTTCGGATCAGCATGCAGATATCGAAGTCAGTCTGGTTCTCAAAAATGACTCCTTCGAAACAAAATACGGGAAACTGTCAATGACCGTCACAGACAGAAACGGAGGCGCGGCCTGCCGTTCCTTCCGCACTGTGACTCTGTTCCCCGGCGAGGAGAAAACGGTCCGCCAGAGGCTTACCGTGGAAAACCCGGATCTCTGGAGCTGCGAAACTCCGGACCTGTACACTCTGACTGCGCAGATTTTTGATAAGTCATGTTCTATTGAGGATGAGGATCTG
>CADBRO010000281.1 GCA_902797075.1 uncultured Lachnospiraceae bacterium | reverse complement strand
CGATTCGCCGGCGAGAGCCTTGAAGTAGTTATTTTCGCCGACGCTCACCTGAAAATCGCGGATTCCGGCTTCTTTAAGAATCCGGCACGTCAGCGACAGAACCTCCGCGTCGGCAGCGGGACTGTCGTCGCCGATCAGTTCGACTCCCATCTGCGTGCTCTCTTTGAGATTGAGCTGGTAATCGTGGGAATTGATATAGGTATTGCCCTCGTAGCAGAGCCTGAGAGGCATGTCTGACGCGGAATAATGCATGGCGACAGCTCGGGCGACGGAGGGCGTGAAATCCGGCCGAAGGACCAGCGTGTTGCCGTCTCTGTCAAAAAACTTAAAGAGCTCATTGGAAGGCGTGGTGCCGATATCGCTGCCGAATACGTCAAAGTATTCCACAGCGGGGGTCTCTATGGGAGTATAGCCGTAATCCCGGAACACGCTGCGCAGGCCGCGCATCAGAGAGCTTTTTAAATGTTCTTCTTCGCCGTAAATATCCCGGAAACCGAGCGGCGTGTGGATCATGAGGTTTTCAAAGCTGTTCATAAAACTAATGCTCTTCCCTTCTTATCAGGTCTTTCTGCAGCGCGTCAAGAATCGGCAGACCGGCGCTGTTTCCCGCGTCCATATAGAATTCCGGATCCAGCTCGGAAATCAGAAAGCTTTTCCGGCCGCCGTTCTCCATCCGGTTCCAGAACTCCATCATCTCGGAATACGGCATATAGTAGAATTCCTGTCTTGACGTAAAATATAGAATCAGAAACGAAACACCTTCCTGCTTTTCGAAGTCGGACATGAACCGGACCTGATGCTCGTGGATATTCTGCAGAGGAAATGTATCTCCCGCGCACTCCTTCGCATCGAAGCAGACAGGAACGCCCTGAACGACTCCGAGATAGTCCACGGTGCTTTTCTGGTCGAAATAGGCGAGGGTTATGTGCCTTGTCGCCTGATCGATGGTAATCGGCGTGATCGGGGTGGGAACCTTCTGGATCAGCGCCAGCCCCGATTCGCGGTACTGCTCGATTGTGTGGTTGATTATCTCTTCGAGGCCCGAACCCCTGAGTCCTCTTGACTTCCATGTAGCCATCAGCTGATCATCCCCGCTTTCCAAAGCGGCCAGTAACGGAAAAAGGCCTTGCCGAGTATGGCGTCGGTTGTGACGTATGGATGATCCCAGAACCTTGAGTCAAGACTGTCGTTCCGGTTATCCCCCATCATAAAGTAACAGCCGTCCGGAATCTCAAAAGGTCCGTAATCTCCCTCCGGCGCCTCGGAGCAGAAGCTGTCGTCGAGCGGTTCGCCGCTTCCGTTTACGTATACTTTTCCGTCCCTGATCATCAGCGTTTCGCCGGGCATACCGATTACTCTTTTGATAAAAAGCGTTTCACCTGTCGGATCGTCGGGATAACGGAAGATGACGATGTCATACCGTCCCGGAGTACTGTCGCGGTAAGCCAGCCGGTTTCCGAATATACGGTCATTAGCCATCACGGTTGTTTCCATTGACTCTGACGGAATACGTGCGTTGATCAGCAGAAAATGGTTGATCAGAAGGACTGCGATGACGACGACCGCGATGGTAATCAGATCTTCGACAACGACAGGCAGCCGTTTCTTTTTTTTCATAGGTACTCCTTCAAAGAGTCAGTTCCAGAAGTTTCATTGCGTTCACCATATCTCCCGGAAGAGACGCCTCAAATACTTTTCCGGCAAGCTCGGATGGAGCATCTCCTGTTCCGGGGAAAGTGATTTTCCAGGAATGGAGCATCTGCCTCGTAATTCCGTACCGGTCAGACAGCGTCCGGTTCAGCTCCCGTCTGCCGTATTTCGGATCACCGGCGACCGGGTATCCGAGATAGGCAAGATGCGCCCGGATCTGATGGGGCCTTCCCGTCAGCAAATGCGCTTCGATAAGCGAGAACGAACGGCCGCGGCAAAGAACGCGGAAACCGGTAGTCATTTTACCGCTTTCCTCAGATGATTCCGTTTTCACATCGGAGAGGATCACCCTGTTTCTGCTGCTGTCCTTTGTATAAAATACGCTGTAAACGCCGTCTGTCAGGGTTGTTCCGGAGACGATCGCGAGATACCGTTTGTCTGCCGAACGATCCGCCAGCATTCCCGTCAGTGTCTTCGTTCCGCGGGCTGTTAGTCCGAACAGGATTATACCGCTGGTGTTGCGGTCCAGCCTGTTGGCCGGAGAAGCCGGATATGCGGATTCACTGCCCTTCTGCTCCGCGCGGAGATACCCGCGAACCAGCTCCGTAAGAGAAATATCGTCCCGGAACGCTTTTTGCGACAGGATGCCGGCAGGCTTGCTGACGAAAAGGTAATCCCGGCTCCGATATAGAATGTCGCAGTTGTCCGGGAGCTTTCGCACTGCCCCATCGGATTCGCAGGAAGGAACCCCGGAAAACTTCCGGATCGTGTCGTCAGAAAGATACAGACACACTATATCGCCGGCAGCGGTCTTTTCGCTTCCGGCAGCGCGCTTCCCGTTGAGGGTGATATTCTTTTTCCGAAGCATTTTATAGAGAAATGAATCAGGCGCTTCCTTCAGATGCCGGTTCAGGTATCGGAGAAGGCGCTGACCCGATTCGCTTTCATTTACGACCAATTCCTGCATAGCTGTGATTAAAGTGAAACATTGAGGGCGCAGTGCCTTATCATATCCTCGCGGCCGTAACCCTCATAAGCCGGATCCGGTTTAAATGAAAGACCGCTTCGAAGCTCGTCTGCATGGGCGTTCAGGCTGTCCATGCGTTCGGTAAACTTCCGTATATCGGTCAGCATATGCACGGATGTCTTAAAACCGTCGGCCCTCAGCATTTTCTGCAGATGGTCCGCCGCAAAGCGGGGATCGGATTTTTTGTCGCTGATATAGCCGACAACTTCATTTCCGCAGATCACAAGGCAGTCAACGAGGGCGTTCTGATTTTGTGAAGTAAGATAGAGTTCATAGGCAGCGGTGAGATTCCCTACGTGGGAATTCAGCTCCCGGTATTCCTCTTCCGGAAGCGATTTCCGCATCATGAACATAATGACGCTGACAAGAGACATCGACCCGGGGATCATAGCGACCATCGCTACGATGGTCATGATGTTCCTGCGGGTTTTAAAATAAAGGGCGCTTGTAATCAGGATAAAAAATGCGATCCCGAATATGGCGCACGTCATGATGATGCGCCTCTTCCGTTCACTCGCGAAATATCCCCATTCGCCTTTTCTGGCTTTCTTCATGAAAATAACTCCGTTAAGCGCTCAGACTGAAATATCCACTGACTGAGCCCTTGATCCTTCCGCCATAATATCGAGCTGTTTGTGGAAACGGCGAAGTTCCTCAAGATTGTGTGATGAGAATATCCTGTAAAACTCGTCCTGAATCTTGATGACTTCACGCCGGTTGTCCATTCTGTAGAGATTTTCGATATTCCGCAGAATATCCTTTACCAGGTTTGTTTCAATCTGGCTGTCGATCTGCGCATCCATAATCTCGGAGCGCACCTGCGACATCTCTTCATCAAGGATTTCGATCGCGTCAGAAGCCCGGCTGAGCTTTTCCCTTACGTGCTCGGGAATATCTCCCTTGTATTTGTACTGGAGTGAATGTTCTGTCGTAGCCCAGAAGTTCATCGCCATCGTACGGATCTGGATTTCAACCTGGAGCTTTTTAGGCCCCGAGATCGTCTCAACCGTATACCACACAATCAGATGAAGACTGCGGTATCCGCTTTTCTTCTGATTTGCGAGGTAGTCTTTCCGGCTTCTCACCTCCATATCGGTTCGCTGGGAGATCAGCTGGGAGACTTTTTCGATATCCTCCTGAAACTGGCAGATGATACGGACACCGGCAATATCCTCGACTTCGGCCTCAAGATGCTCGAAGGGAATATTCTTTTTCTGCATTTTTTCGAGGATGCTGGCGACCGTTTTTGTGCGCCCGCTAACGCTCTCGATCGGAGAATATAGATTTCGTTTTTTGTGTTCTTCCTTCAGATTCTGAAACTTTGTTAATAGTTCAGATACGGCCTGTTCATAAGGATGAAGCAGTTCTTTCCAGAGCTGTATTTCCATAGTTACACTCACTCATAAAAGTTACGCACCGCCCGCTGTTACTTCAGACGGGCAAGGAGCTTTGTCAGATAGTCATAGACGCGGCCGGCGGATGTAATGGACAGCTTTTCATTCGGAGTGTGGACATCAAAGATATCCGGTCCGATTGAAACAGCGTCAATTCCGCGGATTTTCTGGGAGAAAAGACCGCATTCAAGGCCGGCGTGGATGACGTTAATCACAGGTTCCCTGCTGTAGAGCTCGGTAAACAGGTCTTTCATGGTGTCACGCAGCTCTGATGTGCTCTTCATCTCCCATTCCGGATAGTCTCCGTGAGTTCTGCAGTTTCCGCCGCACCTTGAGGCAAGCGAATAGATAACCTGCTCAAGCGCAGTTTTTGCGGAGCCGAGACTGCTCCTGACACTGATGGTGCAGGCGAATTCCTTTTCTCCCGTTCTCACGATGGCGAGATTGGACGATGTCTGCACAAGGCCGGGAACCAGGCCGCTCATCTTTCTCACGCCGTCCGGAGCGTGGAGAAGGAAGAAAATGATCCCGTCCTGGCTCTCGGAATCAAGTACATTCAGCTTATGGACATTTCCCTTTTCGCAGCTCACGGAAATGCTGTCCTCAATGCCCTTGTATTCCCGGCGGATATCCTTTTCGAATTTCTCGATTACCTTGGTAACCGTATGGAAGTCATCTTCATCAATAACAATGTGAGCGGTCGTGGCGGTCGGAATTGCATTGTCCTTTTCGCCGCCGTAGATGTTTTCGAGGCAGAATGCCGCCGAATCATCGATCTCGGTTAAAAGCCTCGCCATGAGCCGGTTGGAATTGGCCCGGCCTTTAACGATCATCTCTCCTGAATGGCCGCCTTTCAGTCCTGAAATGGATATCACGACAGGGAGCCCTTTCATGCGGACCTTATTGATCGGCATAATCATATCGACTCTTGCTCCGCCGGCGCAGCCGCAGGTAAAAATTCCTTCCTTTTCCGAGTCGAGATTGATCATCCGTTTTCCCTTAAGGATTGAGGCGTCAAGTCCCGCGGCACCGAGAAGACCGATCTCCTCGTCGTTTGTAATCAATGCTTCGATCGGGGGATGCGGAAGGTCATCGTCGTCGAGAATTGCAAGAATATAGGCCATGGCGATACCGT
>CADBRO010000280.1 GCA_902797075.1 uncultured Lachnospiraceae bacterium | reverse complement strand
CTGCGTGTACGGATGCCGCGGAGCGACCAGGACGTCCTCGACCCTGCCCTGCTCCATGATGCGTCCCGCATACATGACCACGACCTTCTTGCAGGTCGAGGAAACCACGCTCATATCATGCGTAATCATGACACGGGCAATCTTCAGCTTCTTCTCGAGCTCCATGATCTCATTTAAGATCTGCGTCTGCGTCACGACGTCGAGCGCAGTGGTCGCCTCGTCCATGATAAGGAGCTTCGGCTGGAAAATCAGCGCGAGCGCGATGGATACGCGCTGCATCATGCCTCCGGACAGCTCGTGCGGATAGGCCATGTAGACGCGTTCCGAAAGATTGACCGTCTCAAGAAGCTCGTAGATCCGCTGCCGGATGTTTTCCTTCGACTCGTTCGGGAAATGAACCCGGTAGATATCCTCCATCTGCGCGCCGATCCGGTGTACCGGGCTTAAAGCGTTCATCGACTTCTGGAACACGACCGCCATTTCCTTCCAGCGGACGCTCCGGAGCGTCTTCTCGTCCATCTTCAGTATATCCTGGCCGCTCAAATACGCCTCGCCGCTCACCCGGATGATATTTTCCGGAAGAAGCCTTAAGATGCCCATCGCGAGCGTAGATTTCCCGGAGCCTGACTCGCCGACGATGCCGACCGAATCCTCCTCGTCCACGGTCATGGATACGTCCTGGACCGCATATACGGTCTTCACGGGCGTTATATATTCGATATTTACATTTTTGATCTCAAGCAGGCTCATGGTCGTCTCCTATTTGTTCGCGTCCATCTTCGGACTCAGTACGCGGTTCAGGCCCTCACCGATCAGGAAGAATGTCAGCACGGTGAAGATGGTCATAATACCCGGGAAGGTCGTAATCCACCATGCCTTCGGCAGATAACCCTTTCCGTTTGAGATAACCTGTCCCCAGCTGACGACGTTCGGATCACCGAGACCGAGGAACGAAAGGCCTGCCTCTGTCAGGATCGCGCCTGAAATATTCATGGTCGTATTCGCGATAATCGGGAAAATGCCGTTCGGCAGCACGTGGCGGATGAGGATCGAAAATCTGCTCTCACCCATGGCGATGCTGCTCTTGATAAATGTTCTCTCCCGGATCGCCTTCGCCTGCGCCCGCATGAGGCGCGCATTGCCGACCCACGACGTAAGTCCGATGACGACCATGACGTTGAACATCGAGCTCCCGAACGTCGCGATAATCAGAAGGATCAGGAAGAACGTCGGCAGCATGAGGAAGATGTTCATGATCTCGTTGAGAATCCGGTCCGCGATTCCCCCGTAAAATCCGGCGATTCCGCCGAAGATAACGCCGATCACGGCGGAGATCATCGCGGCCGTAAAGCCGATCTCAAGCGATGTCTTCGCGCCGTAGAGAACCTGGGAAAATACGTCGCGTCCGAGGTTGTCCGTACCGAGCCGGTAGAGATCGCCCGGAGGTGCGAGAAGGTCGTCATTTAAGACCTTCGGATTGAAGGGTGCGACCATCGGTCCGAAAAAGGCGATGGCAAGCAGAACCAGAAGGAATATAAGGCCGAGCATCAGCTGCGTATTCCCCCTGACTGTCGCGAATGTTTTTTTCAGTTTGCTGTTCTTCTTTTTACTGACGTCCTTTGGCATAGCTTCTTCCTTCCTGTCACTTCCGTATGTAAGCCTGACATACTAAGTATGCTTCGTTTCCTGATCATGAACCGCTGCCGCAAAAAGCGGCTTCTTACGCAGGAGCTTTTACTCCACTCTGATCCGCGGGTCGACCCAGGCGTATACGAGGTCGACGACAATCATCATGACCGCGACGGAAATGGAAAGAAGCAGATAAATCGCTGAAAGCGTCGGATAATCTCTCTTCGTGATCGAGTCAAGCATAAGCCTTCCCATGCCCGGCCACGCGAACACGATCTCGATCATGGCCACGCCGGTGATCATGTAGGCGAGCGTGATGCCGAATACCGTGATCGTCGGAATGATCGCGTTCCGCATGACGTACTTGTTGAAGATACGGCTTTCGCTCATGCCCGTCGCCCGAAGCGTCATGATAAAGTCCTCGGACATGGTCTGAAGAACGCTCGAGCGCGCTATTCTGAAATAGTAGGGAATATCGATAAGAGTAAGCGTCGTCACCGGAAGAAACATATGCTTCATGACATCGAGCACATGCTTAGCCCCCTTGTATCCGCCTCGAAGATTGTACATACCGGAAGTCGGGAACCACTTGAGAACCGCCGCGAATACAAGGATCATCATCAGTCCGAGCCAGAAACTCGGAGTAGAGTCAAAAAGATAGGAAATCCCGCACAGAAATACGTCAATCTTCGTCCCCTTCCGCCGCGCGGCGTAAATACCGAGGAGCGTTCCGATGAACAGCGCGAGGATCGCACCGGTAAACGCGATCATGAGCGTCGGGGCGATACGGACCCGGATCAAGTCCCAGACCTTGGAGCTTGACACATAAGAATATCCGAAATCTCCGTGCAGAAGCTGCTTAATATACATCCCGAACTGGGTAAGGATCGGCTTGTTGAGTCCGTATTTTTCCTGCAGCGTGGCAATCATCTGCGGATTCGGGTTATCCTTTCCCGCGAGAAGCCTCGTGGGATCACCGGGCGCGAGTCTTATAATGACGAAATTGAATAATACCGAAAAAAGCACCACGAGTGCCCCGGTTCCAAGTCTCTTTAAAATATACTTTTTCATTTTGTGTCCGGCCTCTTTATCTCAGTCTTATATATTCGAAGTGAAGATAAAATACAGAAAAAAAACGATTTGCTTATGATATGATAAGAATGCATTACTCTTTAATAAGATACTGTACTAAATTATAATGTATAGGCCATGTTAATGCAAGTTGAACAGGGATATGGTATGATTTAACCAGTTTCCTGTATATTCTGGCTTAAAGGGGGTCATACAAATGCTCATTAAAAACGGCCGCATCCATGACGGCAAAGGAAAGATTTTCAAGTCAGACCTTCGCATAAATGAAGGCATAATCACAGAAATCGCGGAGTGCCTCACACCGGCGGACGGCGAAGAATGCGTCGACGCGGCAGGTCTTGAAATCCTTCCCGGATTCATTCAGACGCTCTCCTTCTGGGGAATCAACGGATCCTCAACCGAGATCCGTCCTTCCTCGGACGACAACGATGAACTGAGCGATCCCATTACCCCGCATCTCGACGTCCGGTACGCCTTCAACGGCAGGGCCGCCACGATCCAGCAGCTCGGGGCCTTCGGACTGACGACTGTCGGAGTCACGCCTACCGACAACAATCTTTTCGGCGGCACGATGGCCGTCTTCGAGGTAGATGGCGTAAATCCGTATAAAATGTGCCTGAAACCGTACGCCGGCATGAAGGCGTCCGTCTGCAAAAAGCTGAAGGACAGCTACGGAAAACGGGGCGTCGCACCCCAGACGAAGATGTGGATCTTCTCGCAGCTATCGGAACAGCTGCGTCTCGCGGCGGAATATAAAACCGCGGATCAGCCTTCCGACGGTAAGGAAGAATCAAAGAAAGAGGAAGGACCGGGAAAGCCGCGCGACATGAAGCTCGAGGCTCTGCGCCGTGTGCTTAGCGGCGAGCTGCCGCTCTTTGTGAGCATCGACAATGAGCAGGACGCCCTTCATGTTCTTGAAATCGTAAAGCCGTACCGCAGCGAACCGTACGCCTTAAAGCTCATTTTCTGCAACGGATTCGGAATCGGTGCCGATGCCTCCTGGCTCATTGAAGAAAATATTCCTCTCGTGATCCGCTCCGCCTCCATGACGATGGATGACATCGCGATGGAACTGGATCTTCGCGGAGTTGCGTCTCTTGCCGAAAAAGGACTCACGGTCGCGCTCTCCGGCGTCGACAGCTCCTTCCAGATCCGCGAGGATGTGCTCTGGCTCGGAATTTCAATGATGAAGCAGTTAAAAGACGAGAGCAGGGTTCTTCCGATGATGACGAGTATTCCTGCGAAGCTCCTCGGAGTTGATGACAAAACCGGAAGCATCGAAGCCGGAAAACGGGCGGATATCGTCCTCTGGAGCGCAAATCCGCTTGAGACCTATGAGGCTCAGATCATCACGACATACATGGGCGGCAAAGCCATTTACAGGAAAGGGGATGAGCTTAGATGCATGTAATTAAAAACGGTACGATTTATCCCATGACGGGCGACGCTCCCTTTGTCGGCGATATTCTGGTCGGAGACAACGGAAAGATCGAAGCTGTCGGCACGGATATTCCGGCACCCGGCGCTGAGGTTACGGACGCGTCCGGCTACGCAGTGATCCCCGGTTTTGTGGACGCCCACAGCCACATCGGCGGAGTATTCATGGAATCCGAGGATCTCAATGAACTGACAAAACCTCTGACGCCGGAGGCGGATTCCTGGTACGCGATCGATCCGAAAAGTGGACAGTTCGACACGGCCATTTCCTGCGGCATCACGACCAGCTGCCTGATTCCGGGAAGCGGCAATGTCGTCGGCGGCTGGGGAATCGTCATGAAATCCGGAAAGGGAAGCGTAGCGGATCGTGTCATCAAACACCCGGCCTGCTTAAAGGCGGCTACCGGCATTAATCCGAAAGGCGTCTATTCAAAGAAGACCCAGATGCCGATGACCCGCATGGGCATCGCGTTCCTGCTCCGCGACTATCTCCGGCAGGTCAAAGAATATATGGAAAAGAAGGCCGCATTCGAGAAGGACCCGTCGGATCCGAAGAAAAAGCCGGAATTTGATCTCGGGCTTGAGCACGGCATTCCGGTGCTCGAGAAAAAAATCCCGCTTAAGGTCCACACGTATATGCACGACATGACAACGGTCGTCGACATCGCCCGCGAGTTCGATATCATGGTGACGATTGATCACGCCCAGGGCGCCAGCGATTTCTATGACGATCTCACGGACGAACACGTAAAGGGCGTCGTTTTCGGCCCCATCAGCGCGGGACTCTTCCCCGGCGAAGGCGGAAAAATCGACTACGAGTGCTGCAAGGGACTCGACGACCGCGGCGTTCTTGTTACCGTCATGACAGACGGTCCCGTAACCCCTGAAAATCTGCTCATCTACCAGGCCGGCGAAGCGGTCAGGAAAGGCATGGATCCCATCCGCGCCCTCGGCATGATCACCTGCAACGCCGCGAAGCTGCTTGACGTAAGCGACAGGGTCGGATCGATCGAGGCAGGAAAGGACGCTGATATACAGATCTACACCGCTCTTCCGACGCAGTACGTCGCAGCGGAACTTAAGATGGTAATGATTGACGGAAAAATCGCATTTAACCAGGACAACCGGATTAGCTGCAAGTAGCGAAGCGGATTGCAGATTACCTTTGACCACAGACATGCAACGATACGGATTGCGGATTATCTCTGACATATAGCTGAAAGGAAGACCTGCATGAAATACACTTATCCAAAATGCCGCAAATCAGATCTCGTCGAGGATTATTTCGGCACGAAGCTCGAAGCCCCGTATACGTGGCTTCGGAACACAAACGATCCTGAAGTGAAGGATTTTACTGCAAGGGAAAATGCGTTCACGGACGCCTGGTTCTCTGACCGCGGCGTCGATCAGATGATGCAGAAGCTTAAAAGTGCGTACACGCCCGAGCCCGTATTCTCCATCTCTCCCTGGAAGGACGGCTATCTTGCCTCCAGAGATCTGGAAGGGAACTACAGTATCGTGGAACTGGGTAAAGACCTGGAAATCAGAAGGACTCTCTTTAAGCGGTATGATCTGCCGGAGCGCACGCCGTTTTCGGCGTCCGCCTGCCCTCTGGATCCGGATATTCTTTCCATTATGTCGCAGGTCGACGCGGCTCCGCGTCCGGACAACATCATCTATGATTTCAAAAAGGGAGAAATTCTCGCTGTCATGCCGATGACATTTTCAGGAGAATGGTCAAAGCATCAGAAGCGCTTCTACTCTCCCGCCACAAAAGTCGACGGAGAGCTCTCCTCGACGGTGATACAGTGCTGGGATGCTGCTGAAAACCGTATAACCGACGTATTTACGTATCCGGGAAACAGTATTTTCGGCCAGGTAAACCGAAGCGATGACGGAAAGTATTTCATTTTCTCCTTCTCCGTCAATTACTCCGAGCAGGTATTTTACTCCTTCCATGAAGAGAGCGGCCGCATCACGGCGCTGAACGAAGGAAATCCGCTGGAGCTGATTTATGTGGACTCCCTGGATGATGTCCATTACTTTATTTCACTTACCGAGTCTGATCACGGGCAGCTTCTTGCTGTTCCGGAGGGAAAGACCATAGCCGACGCCTCGCTTGTTTTCAGCGAGGAAACCGGCTATATGGACAGCGGATTCGTATCCGGCGGAAAGCTGTTCGTCCACGTGCAGAGCTGCGCGGCAAGCGCAGTGAAGCTCATGCCGGGCGGCGAAACCGTTCCTCTCCCGGATGCGGCAGGCTCGCTTTCGCCCGCCGGATTCGGTGAAGGAAAACGCTTTTTCAAGTTCGATACCTTTACGGCAAAGCCCGTGATTCTCGCATTTGACGGAAATGCCTTCGAAACGGTTTCCGGTGACTGCAGATCCGATGAAGATTCCGCCTTAACAGTTGAGCTTCTCTTCGCGAAATCCGGAAGCGACGGCGCCGAGATTCCCTACTACCTTGTCCGGGGAAAAGACGCGGAGCCAAACGGCAGAAATCCCGTCCTCATGTACGGATACGGGGGCTACAATATCAGCATGCCGCCGCAGTCAACCGAGGTTGTGTCCGGCACAGGCATTCCCGAATGGGTAAATGGCGGAGGAATCTACGTCCACTGCCTTCTGCGCGGAGGCAACGAATACGGTCCCGCGTGGCATGAAGCCGGCATGGGAATGAACAAGAAAAACTGTTATTCCGATTTCATCGGCATCGCCGAAAAAGTCATCGCCGACGGCTGGACCTCCCCGACGCATATCGCGATCAGCGGCTGCTCAAACGGCGGACTTCTCATGAGCTCGCTTGTTACGATGCGTCCGGACTTATGGGGCTGCGTCATCGATTCGGTGCCGCATACAGACATGATTCATTTCGCGGATGACGACCGCGGACCGATGTATATCACGGAATACGGCGATCCCCACGGGAGCCGGGAAGAGTTCGAATATCTTCTCAGCTACTCGCCGGTTCATAACGTGAAGGATGTCGATTACCCGCCGGTCTACATCCAGACCGGTGAGTGCGACAACAACGTCCCGCCCTATCACGGCAAGAGCTTCGCTGCCATGATGCAGGCAAAAAATACAAGCGACAACCCCATCCTGCTCCGCGTGCTTGAGAAGGGATCACATGACCGCGGACAGGGAGACGTTTACTGGAGAACGATCTCGGAAATGCACATCTTCATGGATAATTTTATCCGGTAAATAATTCCGGAAAATGAAGAAGGCCGCCCTTAACGGGCGGTCTCCTGTCTTAATGGATGCCGCGGCATCCTTGTTCTTTCTGTTTTCCTTCTATGAAGCTGCCTTCACTGCGCTTTCCCCTTTACGGAAAGCCGTGCCGTGAATAAGGCAGATCCTCACGTTCCTCTTCAATTCATGAAGCTGCTTTTACAAAGGTGCGGGTCTCAGCGCCTACTGCCGCGTCATTTCTCCACAGAATATTGACCTGTGTAAAATCTTCACCCTGCACGTCGATGATGAATGCACCGGTCTCTCCGGTTCTTCCGTTCTCATCGGGAACCTCCGAGACTTCCGGGTTCTCCGGCGATGTCCCGTTGGTGTAGAGCAACACATCATACAGCGCGTCGTTGTAAGCGGTCATGGTGTATTTGTCGGTTCCGTCTGTGATCACAACGTCAAATCCATTGTCGTCCGTGAGCGTAAATTCAATCGTCGCTGTTCCGTCTACTTCAGTAAATTTTCCGTCAAGCACAGGGGCAAAGTCCTCTGCCAGAGGTGCGTAAGTGCAGCCGCCGCCCGTGTTCTCCGTGATCGCTCCGCCTTCCGCAGTAACGTCGAAATCCATATACTGGTCAATATAGGTTCCGTTTGTGTGGATCAGACGGATTGATGTCTCCCCGTCTTTGATCGCGCGGAAGCTTCCGACGTAAGCGTGACCGTCCTGATCGGTTTCCGTAATCAGCTCGATGATGTTCTCATCGTCATCTTCCGTATCTGACAGGAAGGTCCATGTAAATCCTTCCGGCGGCGTCCCGATGTCGTCAAGGCAGATTGTAATATTTCCGTTTTCGATGCGTGTTGAACTGGTCACCGCGTACGTGATTCCGTCCTGTGTCTCATCTGTAAATCCCGAAACCGCCGTGGGCAGTTCGGCATCGCTCAGAATCTCGCTGACCGATACAGTGTTTTCTTCAGCAAAGACAGGAACCGCAATTAATCCGGCTGCAAGAATTGCCGCTGCAAGTTTAAGTTTCATAATGCTTCCTCCTTAGTCTTTCTTTGATGTCGTTAATTGTTGCATAAAGATTATCAAAGGATAAATCACACTACTGTCACACCGCGCCGGAAGCTCATGCTCTGCTTTTTTTCCACATAAAACGGGCGTTGGGACACTTCTTTTGTATGAAAGCCCTGAAGTCTTTTTCATCTGCGCCTTCGAATCCGTTCTTCGCAAGCAATATCACATTTTTCGCGGTCGTCTGGAGCAAAAGCAGATCCTTGCTTTCCGCGCATCGTATAATCGCCCCATAGGGGACTTCAATCACAGTACCCGAAACGCAGTTCCGCACAAGAATCCGGTCTCCCCGGAATTCGTTTTCCATGCGGACCGCCTGCCCGCCGCTGTTCTTCAGCTGGGCGTTCATCGTAATCCCTGAAAAAATATAAGGAACTACATAAAAAAGAAGCACGAGCAAAACGAAAAGAACGACAGTGGTCCAGAACAGCAGCTCGCTGCCCTTATAAACAGGAGTGTCCCCCTTAAGGATTCCCGGCACAACCGCCAAAAGAAACAGTGCGGCGACAAACACGAAAAGAAGGATCTCCTTCACTTTCGTCGCTCCGGACAGCATGCGCTTAAAGGCCTGCTGATGAGTACTTCTCACGGGTTCCAGGCTGTTTCGAAATAATACCTGCTCTTCATTTCGCATGTTATATTCGCCCTCCCCTGCGGATCACAGCTCCGTAAGTACGACTCGTTATTTGTTGCTGTCACGCTGATCGTTATGCTCTTTCCTTCAGTGTCAGAGATCCGTCAGCACGGTCCGCTATTTGTTACTGTCACGCTGGCCGTATTGCTCTTTCCTTCAGTGTCAGAGATCCGTCAGCACGGTCCGCGCGTATTTCATCTGCTTGTCGTCTTTTTCGATCATAAGACAGATCTCGTCGAAGATATCTCTCACATAATTCTCCGTGAGCGCTACCTTCACCGAATTGCTGTAATATTCCGGATGCTTTTTTCTGTCTTCCTCGAGATACCAGCGGGTCAGATCCCAGTCAATAATCAGCATTCCGTCAAATATAAAACAGTTTTCGGATTCGACAGAGGCAGATCCGTTGATTTTTTCACGGACGCTTCCGAGAGGCTCCGCATTTTCAGAGATAATCTTCTTCACCGACTGGAGGCATTGCTGCGACACCTGAAATGTGATTTTCCGTTCGTTATGCGCCTCCCGGCTTCCGTACTCGTATGTAAGCGTACCGTCGTGATACAAAAATGCAGCCGAAGACGCGCGGCCTTTATCCGCACCGCTCAGGCTGTATCCGAACAGGATGTGTCTCAGTTCTCCGGGTGTCAGTTTCATGCTTTTTCTGCCGTCTGGTTCGCGGCCGCCTTATTAAACAGATTTCTACTTGCCTTACCTCTTAATATGCATTGTACCATATTGAACGCAGCTCATGAAAGATTGAGCAGTCTCGCCGGGATATGGCAATAACCCCCGGGATTCTTATCAAGATATCTCTGGTGATACTCTTCAGCCGGATAGAAATTAGAAATCGGCAGAAGCTCCACCGCTGACGGGCATCCAAGTTCTTTACTGATCTCAGAAAGCTTCTCTTCCGCGATCTGCTTCTGATCCTCATCTGTATAATAAATACCGGTCCTGTACTGAATCCCGACGTCATTTCCCTGCCGGTTCACTGAAACCGGATCGATTACCATAAAATAGTAATCAAGTAGTTTCCGAAGCGGAAGGATCTTCGGGTCATATTCAATCCTGACGGTTTCCGCATGGCCGCTGCTCATGCAGACTTCTTCATAGGTCGGCGCGGATTCCCCTGCCGCCGGGCCGTTTGCGTAACCGACTTCTGTTTCAATAACACCGTCAAACTGCCTGAAAAACTTTTCCGTCCCCCAGAAGCAGCCGCCGGCAAGATAGATCGTCTGGTAATTCATATCTGGTTCTCCATAGTTTTATTTCATCAATATAGTCTTGTTTCATCAATATGATCTTGTTTCAT
>CADBRO010000279.1 GCA_902797075.1 uncultured Lachnospiraceae bacterium | reverse complement strand
CATTGTAAATGTCAGGCGCAGCTTCCATGTTCGCCTTCAGCTGTGCCTGCGGGTTCTGCGCGAACCCCACCACCTGGTCCTTATATTTCGGATCGAGCTTTGCGATCGCAGCCTGGGCCTTGCTGTGGAAACCGCTTAAGAAAGCGACGTTCATGCCGCCCTCAAGAGCCGCGTTAATCATGGCGAGTCCGTTGTTTCCGGCGCCGCCGGTTATAACCATCGTACGTCCTTTTAAAGTAAACATCTTAACAGCCTCCTTCAGTCAGCGTCCAGCGGCTGGTCATGATACTCAGCGTAAAGTTCCGGAAGGAAGGTGTAAAGGTGTTCCCATTCCACGAGCGTATGGATCACGACCTTCTTCAGATATTCTTCCGTGCAGTACGTTCTTTCGTCACGCACGAGCTTTCCGTTCACCGGTCTCCATCCGATCCACTCGCGGCTTCTCGTCTCGATGCCGCCGAGCGGGCACGGTCTCGAATAAGCGAGGCAGAGATGCGTTCCCGGTTCGTCAAATGTCTCGTAAGATCCCTTGCCGGTCGTCATGCAGCCGGCGTCCCTCAGCTCTTTCAGCTTCTCGTCGGTGAGGCCGAAGTCCCGGAGATCGAACTGATGGCGGATGGTATCGTACATGCGGTCTCCCGCTCCAAGATCAAGGCTCTCGGTCGTGTGAATGCCGTCCGAGCCATTTTCCCAGTTTACATAATAGTGGTCGTAGTGATCCGCGTAATTCCAGATTTTATACCGGAGATTTCCGTGACCCGGAACCATGCTCTTTGACTTCAGGTTTCTCCAGTTCCTGTACCAGCGCTCCATCTCCTCGGTGATGTGGGGCGGTCTCACGCGGTACGTCGCGACGTAGCCCGATCCGTCCTCGAACATGCAGTAGCCGAGCTCGACCTTATCGTATCCGTAAGGCTTCAGAAGGTTCATGAAATCATGGGGTTGGATCGCGTCCTTCGGGTCGATCGGATTCATCGTATTGATGATCTGCATTTCCACGGGATTCGGATAATGAAGCGGATAATTATAAAAGTATTTCGCGAGGGGCATCTGCTCTTCTTCCGGGAACAGCCTCTGCCTGACGTTGACTACGTTGTGATCGTTCGTCTCAAATGTGTATCGTTCGATGTCGTTATACATCTTCTACCTCCGGATTTTCTCCGCGGTCCTTGTGTTCTCCGCGGCTGCCGTGTTCTGTGTGTTCCCCGTGATGTCCGTGTCCATGATGCCTGTGCCCGTGTTCCCCGTGATGTCCGTCTTTTCCATGCTCTCCATGTTCCCTTCCGCCCTCTGCTGCAGCCTCCGGATTCCATGTGCCTGCGGCGACTTCCGCGGCCATCTTCTCGCCTTTGCCGCACTTCGGGCTGTCCAGCGTACAGTTGTTGTGACAGTATACGCAGTTCGTAATATTTTCCAAATTTACAAATCCTCCGTTTGTTTTTGAGAATGCTGTTCTCCCGGCAGCGCCATCTGTGTAAATGCTGCCGCTTTTTCAGCAGTGTCTTTCGTGTAAATGCAGCCCTTCCCCCGGCCGCTCTGTCTGTTTATCTTATGCGGAATCCGGCGTCACGAAGCGGACGCCTCTCCCTTCTCCTGTTTCGCAATCAGCTTAAGCGCCAAGATTCCGAGCGGGATAATTACTGCCGCACTTAAAAGGTCTGCCAGTGCCTGTGTCGACGCTACTCCGTTGATTCCCCAGATCATCGGCGCGATGAGAAGAACCGGGAAGAAGCAGTAGCCCTGTCTTGCCGTATTGATCGCGAGCGCGGATTTCGCCTTGCCGACGCCTGCGTAGAACATACCGACGACCGAGCCGAGCGCGTGTACCGGAAGCGCCAGGCACTGGAGCCTTACGCTCAAGAGACCGAGTCTCAAAACTTCCGTATCTGCCTGTTTATTGAATACATGGACGACCGGTTTCGCGAAGACTGCGAGAATGGCTCCTATGATCACGCCGCCGAGAATCGCGACTGCCGAGCTGAAGGTGTAGCTCTCCTTTACGCGTTTCCAGGCCTTCGCGCCCCAGTTGAATCCGACGACCGGCTGATATCCCTGGCCGAAGCCCAGGATGATCGCGAACGGGAATTCCATCACTCTGTTCGCGACAGAGAGAGCTGCGAGGGCTGCCGTCGAGTAGCTGCCCGCCACCCGGTTGATCGAGATCGAAGCAACGACCGTAAGTGCGGATCTGAAGAACGAACTGGAACCGATCGCGATAACTTCCTTAATGTCCTCAAGGACATATTTGAATTTCGAAAATGCGATCGTGACCGACGTGCGCTTTCTCAGATACGGAACCAGAAGAATGATGAAGCTCACATATTTGGAAATTGCTGTCGCCATCGAGGCGCCGGCGACGCCGAGTCCGAAGTGATAGATGAACAGCGGATCAAGGAAGCAGGTGAGAATACCGCCGAAGCCGAGGCCGAGCAGCGAGGAGGGTGCGCTTCCCTCGCTCCTGAGGCACATGTTGAGGATAAAGCTGCCGATCATCGCCGGAGCAGCGTAGAGAACGTAATTTGCGTACTGCATCGAATACTCCGCGCATTCCTCGGTCGCGCCGAGCCAGTATACCATGCGGCCGACGAGGATCTTTCCGACGATCATGAAGATGAGTCCCAGTCCGATGCCGGTAAGGAATGACGTCGAGAGAACCCGGTCCGCTTCCTTCTCCTTCTTCGCTCCGAGAAGCCGCGCG
This sequence comes from uncultured Lachnospiraceae bacterium, assembly GCA_902797075.1. Classification (GTDB taxonomy): domain Bacteria; phylum Bacillota; class Clostridia; order Lachnospirales; family Lachnospiraceae; genus Chordicoccus. The sequence goes on along the minus strand of CADBRO010000279.1, from coordinate 1,643 downwards.
ATGTAGCTGCAGGCGCCTGCCCCGATCAGGGAGCCGATGATCGTGATCATTCGCTCAAGGGAACTGTTGACGCCGACCGCCGCCGTTGCGTTGGTTCCGAGCGTGCTGACGAAATAGGTATCGACCAGGTTGTAGATCGTCGTGATCATCTGTGCGATGATCGTGGGCACCGCCATTTTCGGGATCAGTGTCTTTATGTTTTCCTCAAGCATCATCTGCTTCTTCGCGGGATTCACATTTCTGCTCATTGAAGTAATTCACCTGTCCTTCCGTTTTGCTGTCTTTTCTCTTTTTCTGTCCTGTTTATATCATCAGGATAAAGCGCGGATCAATTCAGTTTACCCGCCCATAATTTCCAAAACGGAAATAGATTGGCGTTTCAATTCCATTCTGTGATATACTGGATTCAGATTAATCGTTCTGATTTCCGGACCATACGTGGGGGTGTTTTTATGGAAATAGAAGTTCTCGAAGAATTCGTGTCACTCGTCGAAACCTGCAGCTTCCAGGAGACGGCAGCCCGCCTCAATCTCTCCCAGTCTTCCCTCACGAAGCACATCCACAAGCTCGAGGAGGAGCTGGATCTCTCTCTATTTGACAGATCCACAAGAAGCGTCATGCTCAATGACTACAGCAGGGAGTTTTATCCCTACGCCAAGAAGATCGTCGAGACGAAGCAGGAAGCCATGGCTCAGCTTTACGATCTCGTTCACAAGGACAGCGGCATCCTTAATATCGCCTATATGCCGATTATGGGACAGTACGGACTGATCGAGGCCCTGTCGGAATTCGCGGATCAGTATCCGGACCACAAGCTCCACACGATCGAGAGCTACCAGCCGATGGAACTGCTGAAATCGAAAAAATGCGAGTTCGCGTTCGTTACTGAAGAGGACGCAAACGACGATAATTTCAACAAGCTGATCTATCAGACCGACTATCTTGCCGCCGTGCTGCCGTCGTCCCATCCGCTGGCAAATGAAAAGACCGTATCGCTCGAGCAGCTCGAAAATGAAAAATTCATTCTGCACTCGAGCCAGACCGGCACGCCGCACGTGGAGACGACGAAGTTTCTTTCGCTCTGTGAGGAAAAGCATTTTGCGCCGGAAATTATTGCCGAATCGGAATTTACCAACTCGGTTCTCCGGTACGTAAAGAGCGGGCGCGGAATCGCGGTACTTAACCGTCTGCACATCCCGTCGGACGTAAGCGGCATCTCCATCGTCAACTTCGCGCCGTCCGTCCACTCCTACATCTATCTTCTTTACCGACGGAAGCTGACCTCTCCCTACTCGAGGGATTTTCTTCATTACATCATCGAGCTGCTGAACAAATAACGAATAAAAGATATCCGCAGAATCCCCCCGGATAAGGAGGGAACCTGCGGATCTTTTATTTGCGCGCTGGCTCTATGGCATTCGCATAAGTCCCTGCCGCGTCATTTTCAACCTTGATAAAATGAAGCTTTCTGAATGCCAGCGCAATGGTTACGGCCCCTGCTGCGGAAAGCAGATAACAGATGCCGATCAGGCAGCCGCCTGCTCCGCTTCCGCTTTTCAGCGCCGCGATGACGGACAGTACGCCGCAAACCGCAAGGAGGGCGGAATAGATCACTGATGAAGCCAGGATCCGGACCGTAATAT
>CADBRO010000278.1 GCA_902797075.1 uncultured Lachnospiraceae bacterium | reverse complement strand
ATTGTATGCTCCGGCAATAAAATGATATATGAATAAGTAGCGCTGCCGGGCAGACATAAATACCGGCCGGAGCACAATACCGGGCAGGCAAAGCACCAGTCAGGGCACTAAAATTGGCATATCGGGGGAATGCGACAACATGAAAGACAAAGATCTTCACAAATTAAACCGTGCTGAGCTCCTCGAGCTGCTTCTTTCTCAGAGCAGAGAGATCGAGCGCTTAAAGAGCGAGCTTGAAACCGCGAATAAAAAACTGGCCAACAGAAAAATCAGAATCAGCGAATCCGGATCCATCGCGGAAGCTGCGCTTAAGCTGACCGACATTTTCGCTGAAGCTCAAAAAGCGGCGGATCTGTACCTCGACAATATTAAAATGGGGGGTGCCGGCAAGTGAGCAGAGCAAGAAGCATCAGCCCGGAGAACTTTCCGACAAGCGCTCAGCTTGAAGCTGAACTGAAAAGCGAAAGATATAAAAGGAATTACCACTCGGCACTTCGCGGAACCGTGTTCACACTGATTACCGTGGCGGCTGTCGCGGTGCTGATCGCGGTTTTGCTTCTGCCGGTTCTGCAGATCTACGGCACGTCGATGAATCCTACCCTCGGAGAGGGTGATATCGTCATTTCCGTTAAGGGCAATTCCTTCTCAACCGGCGACGTAGTGGCATTTTATTACAATAACAAGATTCTGGTGAAGCGCGTAATCGCGCATGCCGGAGACTGGGTCCAGATTGATGACGACGGGAACGTCTTCGTCAACAACAAGCAGATCGACGAGCCATATCTTCTCGACAAGGCGAAGGGCGAATGCAATATTACGCTTCCCTATCAGGTTCCTGAAGGAAGAATCTTCGTTATGGGCGATCACCGGAGCGTTTCCATTGACTCAAGGAATACTGCGGTCGGATGCGTCGCTGAGGAGCAGATCGTCGGAAAAATCGTATTTTGTATCTGGCCGCTTAAGAACTTCGGAAAGCTGTAATCTTATCTGAGAGCAGAGGCCGGAAGCCGTCGAAATACTGCAGAGGCATCTCAAGAGCAGCCTGAAGCATTGAAAACTGCAGACACATGAAAAAGGAAGGCGCGGGGCGCGGACAAAACGCGCGCCGCGTTTTTACAGATATTTCGGAGGAACCAATTTGACACGAAGCAGCAACCTGAATACTGCCGGATCGACCGGCGTATTCCGAGGACGGAATCAGTCCGGCACGTCTAACCGCCGCAGCTTAAATCTCATTCTCATCATTGCCGTTCTTGCCGCGATGCTTGCCGCAAATTTCCGGCCGGTTTTTGCGATGACAGATGGTGACGGAACCCCTATCTATGAGCCGACGACGAACAATGTCACCGGGTGGCCGGAGAAGCAGCCGATCTACGGACAGAGCTGCGTCCTTATGGATCTGGAAACCGGGGCGGTGCTCTGCTCGCTCGAGAGGGAGACGACGCGCTATCCCGCCAGTACGACCAAGGTGATGACCTGCCTTCTGGCTCTGGAAAATCTTGACCTTAATTCCACGGTTACCATGACCGAGGAGGGCGTTGCCCTCGCGACCGAAGGGAGCTCGAACTGCGGCTCGGTCGTAGGTGAGGAATTCACTGTAGAGCAGTGCCTCTACATGCTGATGCTGAAGTCCGCAAATGATATCGCCACCCAGCTTGCCATTGAAATCAGCGGCAGCGTCGAGGCGTTCGCGGATCTTATGAACCGGCGGGCGGAAGAGATCGGCTGCACGGGGACGCATTTTCATAATCCGAGCGGTATGCCGGACGAGGAGCATTACACGACGGCTGTCGATCTCGCGAGAATCTTCCGCGAGGCCTACAAAAATGAAATGTTCCGGAAGCTGATCGGAACAGCCGTATACACGGTTCCTCCGACGAACAAATATGATTCGGAGCGCACCTATCAGAATCACAATTCACTGATTATCGCGGACAGCGAATACTACTACGAATACTGCAAGGGCGGGAAAACGGGCTTTACAAATGCCGCCCAGAGAACGCTGGTTTCCGCAGCTGAAAAAGACGGACGCACTTTGATCTGCGTGACGATGAAGACGCCGGACAAGAGCGACTACATCGACCAGAAACGGCTCTACACCTACGGGTTTGATTATTTTACCAGGACCGAGCTCACGGGCGGCGCCGTGATACTTCCGAACGATCTGGACGCGTCGCCATTTGCAAAGCTTACTGAAAATGTCATGAACGGCAGCGGCCCCTATGAGGACGGCCTTTACAGCGTCGTTCCGACGGAAGAAGGCGACCGGATCCGGATCAAATATGTATACAGCGACCTTCCGGTTGGTTCGGGCGTCGTGGACGCTCCGAAAGAGGAATCGGTAGTCGAATCTGTTCTCGAAATTCCCGCAGATGCAGCGGCCGCGGCCGGAGGCGGCGGAAGAGACGGATCCGGCTCGATCGGCAGAGGCGGATCGCTCCTGGTGGTTCTGATCCTGATTCTTGCGGCGGTGGCCGTAGGCGCATTGATATTTGCCGGGCTGCAGTATAAGAAAAAGCTGGACCGCGAGCGCGAAGCGCTGAGAAGGAGAAGAGAGCAGCGCAGGCGCGAAAAGGAAACTGAGGACGAAGATATTTAAGGAGAGCAAATGGGCAAAGGCAGGAAAATCGGACTCATCATATTTGCGCTGGTCGATCTGGTTTTGATCGCCGCGATTGTTCTGCTTGTCCATGATTCCGGAATTGTAAATCCGTCGAAATTAAAGAACGGGGAGGCTCCGGCTCAGGCGGTTTCAGAAGTGACGCAGGCTTCAGGCGAGGCGCAGACAAGCCGGACAGAACTTACGATGTCAGAGCTTGACGCTCTGCAGGAAGCCCTTGCGGAGATCGGAGACTCCGGGCCTTCAGTGAGCGAAGACGGCGAAACCATATCAGAAGCCGCATCCGCTTCGGAAGCTGAACCGGCCGCAGCTGCAGCAGGCACAGCGTCCGTGGCCGAACCGGCCGTATCCGCAGACATCGCATCCGGACCTGAATCAGCCGCATCCGCGTCAGACATCGCATCCGGACCCGAATCGGCAGCGTCCGCGGCGGAATCGCCGGATCTTTCGTCCCTGCCGCCCACAAAGCGGTGCTACCTCGACGGCACATTCTGGGAAGGCTGTCCGGAGCGCGACATTCAGCTGTTGACTCCGAATCCTTATTCCAGGCCGCAGTACGCGCTCGAGGAAGTGCACGACATCGTGATTCATTATGTCGGAAATCCCGGTTCGT
>CADBRO010000277.1 GCA_902797075.1 uncultured Lachnospiraceae bacterium | reverse complement strand
ATGATCGAGAAGGAAGACAATGAAAAAGAAAAAGTGCTCGAGATGAACATCGACGAACTGGAACTTTCCGTGCGTTCTTACAACTGCCTGAAGAGAGCCGGGATCAATACCGTTGAGGAACTGTGCAACAAAACTTCCGAGGATATGATGAAGGTCCGCAATCTGGGCCGGAAATCTCTGGAAGAAGTCCTTGCCAAACTCAACGAGCTGGGACTGGCCCTGCGTCCGGGCGAAGAGTAAGAAGGAATTATGTGAGCGTACAGGCCGGTCAGTAAGTCCAAAGATGCGTGACCGTCCTGCATAAAAACTTTATGGAGGCCAGACGGAAGATCAGTAAGTCCGAAGATGCATGATGTTCCGTTCCACAAAAGGAAAAAGGAGAAAAATCATGGCTAAATACAGAAAACTAGGCAGAACTGCCGACCAGCGTAAAGCGCTGCTGCGCAACCAGGTGACCAATCTGCTGTATCACGGCAAAATCCGTACAACAGAGACCAAGGCCAAAGAAGTCCGCAAGATCGCGGAAGGTCTGATCGCTCTCGCCGTACGTGAGAAAGACAATTTCGAGACTGTCACCGTGACAGCCAAGATCCCGGTCAAGGATGCCAGCGGCAAGCGCGTCAAAGAAGTTGTTGACGGTAAGAAAGTCACAAAATACGAAGAGAAGCAGAAAGAGATCAACAAAGATCTTCCGTCCCGTCTGCATGCCAGACGTCAGATGCTGAAAGTGTTCTATCCGGTCACAGAGATTCCGGAATCTCACAAAGGCCGCAAGAAGAACACGAAGCAGATCGACATGGTCGCGAAGATGTTCGATGAGATCGCCCCGAAGTATGAGAATCGCAACGGCGGTTACACCCGCGTCATCAAGATCGGTGAGCGCAAAGGCGACGGAGCCATGGAGGTTCTTCTCGAGCTCGTGTAAGCGGATGTGCATGCAGCAGCATGCAATACCAATTTAAATGAATCGCTGGAAAGGCGGCAGTTAAGCGGAATGCTGGCTGCCGCCATAGTTAATTGGAGAGATAAACATGCAGAAGAAAATGCTGTTTGTATACAATCCGAAATCCGGAAAAGGAGCGATGCGGACGAAGCTGGCCGCCGTCCTGGAAATGTTCACCCAGGGTGGGTATGATGTTTTGGTTCACCCGACGGTTGCACGCGGGGACGCCAGAAAGACGGTACAAAGGCTGGCGGAAGAGAGTGATATCGTTGTATGCAGCGGCGGGGACGGCACGATGGATCAGGTTGTTACAGCTGGGATGGAAACCGATCCTTCCAAAGCGGTCGGGTATATTCCCTCCGGCAGCACGAATGATTTTGCCAACAGCCTCGGCCTTCCCAAAAGTATGCTGAAATGCGCACGGGGAATTCTGGATGAAAATGTCTACGCATGTGATATCGGCTCCTTTAATAAAAAGTATTTTGTATATGTGGCAGCATTCGGCGCCTTTACACATATCGCCTACGATACTGATCAGAATCTGAAAAACACGATCGGACACTTTGCCTATCTCACGCAGGCAGGAATGGAGGTTTTCAAGCTTCCGTCCTACCAGCTGCAGATCAAAGCGGACGGTCAGGAAATAGAAGGCAAGTATACCTACGGTATGATCACCAATTCCCGTTTTGTCGGCGGTATTCCAAATATAACAGGGAAAGCCGTGGATATGGATGACGGGCTGTTCGAGATCACGCTTGTGCATACGCCGGCAAATCCCCTGGAACTTACGGAAATCCTTACAACATTGCTCAGCAAAGATATCCTGAAGTCTCCACTGGTAGAAAAATACAAAGCCAGTCATATATCGGTGCGTGCAGAAGAGAAGATTGACTGGACGCTGGACGGAGAATTCGGAGGTTCCTGCATGCATGCGGAGATCCGGAATCTGCACAAGGCACTGCGGATCTGTGTCCCGGAAACAGATTGAGAAGAAACGGGACAGCTTTGAAAAACAAGAATAAGTAGCTGGTGCAATATTGAAGTTCTGCGTAAACTGGTATATAATAACATTTTGAACGCAATATCGATTCACCGCGTAACAGTTTTATGCGGTGAATCGTATTATGTTACATTTCATATCTATGAGAGGACTCCTATGAATCCCAAAACATTAAAGTACATCATCAAAAGGCTGATCCTCGCTGTTTTTACGGTTTGGGTCGTAATCACTGTAACTTTCTTTATCATGCATGCCGTTCCCGGCGGACCGTTCGTCGGGGAGAAGGCTATCTCCAAAGCGGCGCAGCAGGCCCTCGAATCCAAGTATGGGCTCGATAAGCCGCTCATGACGCAGTATGTCACCTACCTGAAGGATGTTGTGCAGTTCCGTTTCGGACCATCCCTGAAGCTGCGCGGACGGATGGTTATCGATATCATGATCGATGGCCTCAGGACATCAGCCAAACTGGGCGTCATTGCGGCGGTGCTGGCACTGATCGGCGGTGTCGTGCTCGGTGCAATTGCCGCACTGCGCAGGAACACGGTGCTGGACCGCATCATCATGGTCATCACTACGGCCTTTGTTTCCATGCCATCGTTTATCATGGGATCGCTGCTGCTGGTTATTTTTGCCATCAAGCTGCAGATACTTCCGGCAAACGGGGCGACGGCAGGCGGACTTGTTCTGCCCATTATCACGCTGATGCTGTATCCGATGGCATATATCACGCGTCTGACGCGTTCCTCGATGCTGGACGTTCTGGGACAGGATTATATCCGGACGGCAAAGGCAAAAGGTGTGCCGCGCAACAAGATCATCTTCGGACATGCGCTTAAGAATTCTCTGATCCCCGTTATCACGTATTTCGGACCGATGCTGGCCTACATTGTCACAGGCTCTCTTGTCGTCGAACAGATCTTTGCCGTACCGGGGATCGGACGCGCGTTCGTCAGCAGCATCATCAACCGCGATTACATGATGATCATGGGTACCACGATCGTACTGGCGACCCTGATCGTAATCATGAATCTGGT
>CADBRO010000276.1 GCA_902797075.1 uncultured Lachnospiraceae bacterium | reverse complement strand
TTGAACCCTCGCGCCGCTATTAACGACCTGCACCCTTTCCAGGGGTGTCCCTTCGGCCAGCTTGGGTACTTCTCCAAGGTGCTCGAATATAAGAGCAATATTGATGCCGGACGGTTTCCCGCCGCAGCATCAATTATATTATCAGATCACTAATTAAAATGCAAGTGTTTTCTCAAACTGGCTCTTCGCCGCGGTGGCGGACTCCGTAAAGGCCATCCCAGACGACCTCTCTGAAGCGCATCGGATCAGTGTTGCCTTCAGTAGAAATCAGCAGGACTCTTGAATTTTCGTCAAGTTCCAGCGCTTCCTTCACGTCGGCATAGCGCGGATATCTCATGATCGAAGCGAGGAATCCCATCGTGACGGATCCGGACTCGCCGGAGATCACCGTCGGGTCGCCCGCAAGCGGCACGCCGTACATACGGGTGCCCTTCGCGCTCATCCAGTCCGGGCATCCCGCAAAGCCGCGGGCGTGGTTCCGGAGGATGTCCCAGCCGATTCTGTTCGGCTCGCCGCAGGCCAACCCCGCCATGATCGTATCGAGCTTTCCGGTTACATTGACGGTTTTTCCGGTGCCCTTCTTCGCGGAGCGGTACAGACAGTCAGCTGCCCCGGCTTCCACGACGCACATGATCGGCTCTTCTCCTTTATATTTATTCGCGAAATAACCGACCACCGCTCCTGCAAGAGATCCTACTCCGGCCTGAACGATCACATGCGTCGGTCTTTCCACGCCGGCTGCAAGCAGCTGACGGTCAGCCTCAAGCGCAAGCGTTCCGTAGCCCTGCATGATCCAGGAAGGAATATCCGTATAGCCTCTCCAGGCTGTATCCTGAACGATGACGCCGTTCGGATCATCGGCTGCCTGCTGCGCAGCCAGTCTCACGCAGTCGTCATAATTGAGATTTTCAATCGTGACTTCCGCCCCTTCCTTTGCGATATTATTGCGTCTCGTCTCCGACGAGCCCCAGGGCATACGTACTACCGCTTTCTGGCCCAGATGATTCGCCGCCCAGGCAACGCCGCGGCCGTGATTTCCGTCGGTTGCCGTATAAAATGTCGTCTGGCCGACCTTCTTTCTCATTTCCTCGGACGCGAGAACATCATACGGCAGATCATCCACTGACTGCCCCGTTTTCTGGGCGATATAGCTGGCGATCGCGTAGGATCCTCCGAGCACCTTGAAGGCGTTGAGGCCGAACCGGTATGATTCGTCCTTAATATAAAGACCTCCGATGCCGAGGTAGGAAGCCATTTTTTTCAGCTGATGAAGAGGAGTAACCTCATACTGCGGGAACGAGCGGTGAAAACGAAGCGCGCTCCTGACATGTTCCTCACTCATCACAGACAGCCATTTGTCATCTGACGGCGGCATATGGTTGACAGTAAATTCCATCTCAGAATTATTGGTTCGGTTCATAGCGAAACCTCCTGACAATGTATTGGTTCCCTGCACCGGGACACCCTTCTGATTTTCATTCTATCATGGGCAATGCAAATTTCAACAGGAAACTAAAAATTTTTCAGATCGCCTTATATTTTTTTTGTTTTTCGTGCCCTGAGGTGCACGCAATCGTTGCATTTCATATACCCGGATGCTAAAATCGAATCAGTGCTATTGACAGAAAAATACGGAGGAGCGCTATGATCAATCTGAAAATCAACGAAAACGGCCGCGCACGCAATATCGAACGCGCCCGCGAAAGAGGCATCATCATTCCTACCATTGAAGAAATGAGAAATCCCGAGATCATTCCGGAAAAGATCAAGGAAAAACTGAAATCGGTCGGACTTTGGGACTTCAATCCCCTGAACCTCTACCGCATCACCTGGAAGAACGAGCAGAAGGAAACGGGCGGTCTGTTCAAGGGTCCAAACTATATCGTCCTTCCCGAAGAGCTGACCGGCGTCAAGGCCAGAATCATCATGATGGTCGGCAAGTACTTCCCCACCGGCTGCCACAAGGTCGGCGCTTCCTTCGGCTGCCTTGTGCCTCCGCTCGTCACCGGACAGTTCGATTCATCCTTCCATAAAGCAGTCTGGCCCTCGACCGGAAATTACTGCCGCGGCGGCGCATTCAATTCGAAGCTGCTCGGCTGCTATTCCATCGCCATTCTGCCCGAGGGCATGAGCCGCGAGCGTTTCGAATGGCTTGAGACCGTTGCGAGCGAGATCATCGCAACGCCCGGATCTGAATCGAACGTGAAGGAAATCTTCGACAAGACCCATGAGCTCTCCGCCCGCGAGGACTGCATGATTTTCAATCAGTTCGAAGAGATGGGCAACTACATGTGGCATTACAATGTGACCGGCAACGCGATTTCGGAAGCATTTGAGGAGATTAAGCGCGACGGCGACCGCTTCGCAGGCGCGGTATTCACCTCCGGTTCCGCCGGCACGATGGCTTCGGGAGACCGCCTGAAGGAGATCTATCCCGCTTCAAAGCTCGGCGTCGGCGAAGCGCTCCAGTGCCCGACGCTCCTTGAAAAT
>CADBRO010000275.1 GCA_902797075.1 uncultured Lachnospiraceae bacterium | reverse complement strand
GGCGGCATGATGATGCATACCGTCTCGTCGATTTCCGGATCCCGGATCTCGTACATATAGAGTACTCCGCGGTATTCCGGAACCGGTGTGAAGATGTACTTCATGCCGCGCTTTTTCCCGATGATTTCCGTACATTTTTCAAATGTATCGATCGCGGAGACCGGAAATGTCTTCATAAAATGCGATCCGAGAATGCTGCCGTCTGCCGGCAGTATTTTTTTCGCCTTATGAAGAGTCTCGAGATAGACCGGGAGCGGACAGCTCTCATTAAAGAAGAGGCAGATCTGCGGGCTGATGGCGTCCCCGACGAGAAGCAGCCGCTCTTCACGGATCAGAAGACCCGTGCTGCCTTTTGTGTGTCCTGGAAGAAGCACCGCCTCGGCAGTGATACCGCCGAGATCGAAGATCATTCCCTCCAGAAGATCGTGGAAGCGGAGCTCGTAGTCTCCGGAGGCCAGCTTTTCCGGGAGCACGGTTTTCGTGTTTTCGAGAATCTCGGAAAGAAGCGCGCGGCTTCCTTCGAGAACCGGGATTTCGGCTTCATTTATAAAGATATCACCGAACTGCCAGGCTCCGTAGGAGTGATCGAAGTGGCCGTGGCTTATGGCGACCGTAAGCGGCAGATCCGTGATTCCTTCGATATAGCGCAAGAGATCGCAGGCTCCGGTCATGGTGTCGTAAAGCAGGGCGCGCTTATCTCCGAGGAGGAGCGTGCAGGCGTTGCCGACGGAGTCGCTGATCTGGATGACGCGGTCTGAGATATTTGTATGGGTGAGAACGGGTTTGTTTGCCATGATGGTAGATGTCCTTATCGTATCAGGAGTCTGTTTGTGCTGGTGCGAAGCGGGCAGCTCGTGCTGCAGATGCAGCATCCGCTGCGGCAGGAGGAAGCCTCGCGGCGGCAGGCTCATGCTGCGCCTTTGTCTCAGATGTATTATTATATCAGGCTGAGGAGCAGGCTACAATCGGCATCGCGGAAAGAAGCGGCGCCATTTTCTGCGGAAACAACGAAGGAACAGGATGCAAGCGCCGTTGTTCGGATGATATAATAATATAGTAATAGATATGATGCGGGCTGTGCCGGCACAGCAGGCCGCCGGACAAAGACAGGTTTATTATTCTGTGAGGAGGTATGCCATGAGGGATCGTGAAGACCGTTCAGGAAAACTGATAATCTGTTTTATAACTGCTGTTTTGATGTTTATGATTCTTTCGCCGGCGAAGACTGAGGCGGCGGCAAAGCTCACAAATATGCCGTTTCCTTCGTTGTATCAGAAAAGTATCGTGAGACAGAGCTATTCCGGGATCGATATTACAGGCGACCGGAAAGCGGACCGGGTGACAGTGATCGTGTCGAACACGAACGGTGATTCGAGTTTTATGAACAAAATCAGAATAGGGGTCAACGGGAAGGAAGTCTGGACGTGGGCCTCATCACGCTATTCTTTCGGAGAGGGGTTTACGCTGAAGCTTTGTACGCTCCAGAACGGGAAGCCGTATCTTTTTGTGAAAGGGGAGGACGTAAATCTCAGCGCGGCGGTATGTCTGCTGCTCCGGTATATTAACGGACGGATGAAGGTAATCTATAATTTCCGTTCGGGCATCGTCGATTACGGTTACCACGGAGCACCTTCTGCTGTCAGCGGAAATACGATTATTTACGACACGTATTGCGATACGCCCGCTACGGGCACTCTCGGAGTCCGGTTCCGTTTTGACTATAAGAACGGGGCGCTCAAACTGCGGTCAAGAATCGGGAACGTCATTCCCTTCTTTGGCACGAAGTATCCGTCACGGTATTATACTCTTATCAAGGATGTGAAGTATTATAAAAGCCAAACTTCAAAAAAGGCGGTGGGTCAATTCCGCAGGGGAACAAAGGTCAGGGTGCTGAAGGTTTATAAAACGTCGCAGAAATCGGCCAGAATCAAGCTCCTTTCAAAGAGCGGACGGATCAGATGGGTGAATGGCGCTAATTACTTCCAGCAGGGAGCAACAAAGCGCCCGATCATAAAGGAGTTCAGCTACGGGGGCTGACGGAATAGAGGAGGATTTTGATGAAGAATATAATCGTAAAGAAGCTGGTTCTTGCCGCAGCTGTATTTGTGATTCCGTTTTCCATGCAGGTAAATGCGGCAGATTCCGCAGCCGAAGCGGCGGTAACTTCTGAAGTTATTTCTGAAGCGGAGTCCGCAGC
>CADBRO010000274.1 GCA_902797075.1 uncultured Lachnospiraceae bacterium | reverse complement strand
GTAATCCGTGCAGTGTACTCCGGTCAGGACATAGTTGACATAATCTTTCGGAAGCATGATCTTCGCGATTTTTGCAAAAAGCTCCGGTTCATGCTTTTTCATCCAAAGGATTTTCGGAGCCGTAAATCCCGCGAACGCGATATTGCCGGTATATTCTGTCAGCTTATCCTTACCGATCACCTCATTGAGATAATCGGTCTCTTCCTGGGTGCGCCCGTCATTCCAGAGAATCGCGGGTCTTAAGACGTTGTCATCCGCATCCAGAGCAACCAGTCCGGGCATCTGTCCTCCGGCTCCGATTCCGGCAACGCTGGAAGCGTCAACGTCTGCTGTCAGCTCCCTGACGCCGTCCACGACCGCTGTAATCCAGTCTTCCGGACGCTGTTCAGACCATCCGGGATGCGGGAAAAACAGTTCATACTCCCGTGATACAATTTTAAGTATACTTCCTTTTTCGTCCATCAACAGAAGCTTGACGGCCGAGGTTCCCAAATCAATGCCGATATAAAGCATGTCAGGCAGCCCCCTTTCAAATATCTTCAATAAACTGTTTTGTAAAATGCCACGCGACACCCATCATCCCTGCTTTTGTCGGGTAGTGTCCGAGCTTGATGTACCCGGCTTCCGTTTCAAACGGATTTCTCGCAGCCGCCTTCGCCCGAAGCGTGGAGAGATAAGGCTCGATATAACCTGAGACATAACCTCCTAAAATCACGTTGCAGTCAAAAGCCATCCTGAGATTGTTGATCGCGATTGACAGGTAATCGAGAACTTCTTCCCAGAGCGCAAGGTATTCGGCATTCCCTTCTTTCAGTCCGGCGAAAAATTCATCCGCCGTGATTCCGAGATCCCTTGTAAATCTGTAAGCGCTGCAGTACGCTTCCAGACAGCCTTTCTTACCGCAGTTGCAGAGACGCCCGTCAGGAACAAGGCACATATGTCCGAATTCCCCGCTTCTCCTGCCTCCTCCGAGATAAGCGTGACCGCCTATGAATACTGCGCCGCCGATTCCATCTTCAAGAAACAGATAGACAAAATCCTCTTCGCGCTCTTCCGGCGAAAGCCCAAGCCATTCAGCCGCGCCTCCGCTGGTACTGTCATTTTCGATGAATACCGGAAACGGTATCGGTTCCCGCACAGCACTGAGCGAGATATCCTTCATCCGGAGTGTCGGAGAAAGAACGATCGTGTCCTTCTCCTGGTCAATCACCCCCGGAAATGTAAGGCCTACGCCGAGTATCTTATCTGAAGGTATATTCTGCTCCGCCAGAAATGTTTCCAGTTCCTCCGCTATCTGATTTCCGATTTTGTTCTCGTCAAACGTATGGATACTGACATTTTTGTACGCCAGTTCATTCTGGAGAACGTCCGTTACCAGCATTTTCAGATTTGTCGAAGAAACGCCGATTCCGACAGAATACCGGATCTTATCAGAGACGGAATAACCGACTGCGGGCCTGCCGCCCGTAGACTTCTGAATTTCACCCGGCCGGATCAGACCGGCATTCAGCAGCTCTGCTATGTTCTGATGTACAGTCGGAAGACTGTATCCCATAGCGTTTGCGAGCTGCTGTTTACTCACCGGATTGACAGAATCATAGATGTATCTGTACATCTTGTTGCGAGTCTGCCGGCGTCTCTCCGTAATTGCTTCTTTCCGTTCTTCCATGAGTTTCCCCCATTCCTACGGAAATAAGACACATCCCGCATTATTTTTCGCGTCTCTTTGAAATGATATCAAATGCAACCGCTGCAAGAAGGACGACGCCCTTGACGACCTTCTGATAATTCGCATCAATATTCATCAGACTCATGCCGAGGTTGATCACGCCGATCAAAGTGGCACCGATAATCATTCCGAAGATTCTTCCGGATCCGCCGTATGCGGAAACACCGCCGACGACGCAGGCAGAAATGGCGTCCATCTCGAAGTTTGTTCCCGCCGTGGAGTTAGCCGCCTGGACTCGTCCGAGGACAACCCATGTAGTCACGACGGTGACAATCGCCATATTGAGGTAAGCGATGAACATGATCCGTCTTGTGTTGACGCCCGAAAGACGCGCTGCCTCCCGGTTGCCGCCAACTACATAGAAATGGCGTCCGATCGTCGTTTTCTCCGTAATGAAATTATAGAACAGGACAACGATTGCTACCCACACAAGGACAGTCGGAATGCCGCCTGCCATTGCAAGCTTGTAAGCGACGAGGAGTATCACGGCAGCCTCGACAACGGATTTCCCGAGCATAGCTGCTGCTGAGTCAGCCTCATAACCTTTCTTAACCTTGTTAGCCCTGCTTGTGATGTTGAGAAGCACGACGATAATCGCGGCAACGATACCGACGATAAGGCACGGCTTATTGAGAACGCCCATCTTCGTCTTGAACAGCTTTCCTGAGAAAATTGCGAGGAAGCTCTCAACTTTTTTGATACTGATAGATCCTGTCTTACTGTTGCTGCTGAGGATATTTGTTCCCAGTCCGCGGAATGCCAGATAACCTGCCAGTGTCGCGATCCAGGGCGGAATGTTGATATATGCGATCAGATATCCGAGTACGCAGCCGTAGACAATACCGATCAGCAGCATGATGACGATGGAGATCCCCGGTGCCATTTCACGGATCGTCATGAAATATGCGCCAATCGCTCCGAGGAAGCAGACCAAAGAACCGCAGGCCAGGTCAATATTTCCGCCGGTCAGCATGCACATCAGCATACCGCTCGCCAGAATGAAAACGTAGGCATTCTGGGTGATCAGTTCGTTGAAGTTAAAGGGTGAAAACATCGCTCCGCCGGTCTGTACGGTAAAGAAGAGGTAGACCACGACGAGAACGATCAGCATCATATTATCTTTCAGAATCTGAGAAGCACTCTTTTTCATCGATATCCATCCT
>CADBRO010000273.1 GCA_902797075.1 uncultured Lachnospiraceae bacterium | reverse complement strand
GAAAGCGTGATTCCGCGATAATACTGAAGTTTGAACTCAAACTGGAATCCGCATACCTTTCCGTCCTGCTCGACATTTTTGAATCCCTCAGGATTAAAGATCTGTCTTCCTGCCATGCCTGCCTCCTTTTTCTGTGTTCCGTTCTTCCGGAACTTTTCTTGTTGAACCCATGATAACAGTTTTTCAGCCATGATATGATCTTGTTTTTTTGATCGATTCCTTTTTAATACATCTTTTTTAAATGTGATATGATGTTGTGTGTTCATCTTATTTCATTTATAATCAAAATAATGAAACTAATCCGGTCAATCTGTATCTGCGGCGGAGATTACCGCCGGACGGAGGCTCTTCCGTATGAATGAACTTGTATACACTCTGACCGTCTCCTGCGGGGAGCGGCAGATCGCCGAAAAAACCGCATGGAGAAGCAGCTGCTATAATCTCATGCTGATAACATCTGGACATATGTCCGCATCGTGGGGAGATTCCGCGGCTGAGGGTCCGTTCTTTGCCTTTTATTCCGATGATGAGATCATCCTCGATCCGGAGCGGAACTGCTCTTTCTTTCTCCTTCAGCTTAACCCCGCTTCCCTTCTGGAGCTTCCATCCGGCGCGGCTCTCCTTGCGCGCTCCGTCACCGGAATGGAACTGGCCGCTGAGGATTATTCCCTGCTCAGGGAGAGTCTTGCGGCTCTATCCGGGTATCAAGCTGCAGACAGAGGGAACAGTCTGTCAGAAACTGCCTGTGTGTTCCGGATTCTGTCCCTGATCGAAAAGCGGATTCCATACCAGGATCCGGTACCTCAGCCTGCCATCCCCCTTTCCGGCAGGAGGCTTTCGCTTTACAGGGAACTGTGCCTGTACCTGCTGCGCCAGGCCGGTCGCCATCCCGCCCAGGCTGAAACAGCGGCTCGTTTCGGCGTGACGCCGCAGTATCTGGGCCGCCTCTTAAAAGAAACGACAGGCCTCACCTTCCGCGGTTTTCTCGCCAAAATTGAGGAGGAAGAAAAGCTTCGCAAGATGCGCTTCACCCCGGCACGGATGCAGGATCCGAAGCTTCCCGGCACAAGTACAGGAAAAAAAGGATCCGGAAACGCGCCTTCCGTACCGGTTCCGTCAGGTCTGCCTCTCCCCGAAAAAAGCATCACCCTGAGCGCGGTTCTTCACGCACAGCGTCCTCTGACCCGCCACTGGACGAAGCTGATCAATCTCGGCTACGCCGTCAATCTGCGGAACAGGGAGCTCATGGAGACCCTGAACATCATGCAGAGTGAGGCGTCCTTCGAATACGGCAGAATCTGCAGAATTACAGACCTCATCCGCACCTTCCGGATCGGAAAAAGAACATTTTCAGATTATTCGATGGTGTTTTCCCTGCTGGATCAGCTTCTCGGCGCAGGAATAACGCCGTTTCTCGAGCTCGGAAACAAAGCCTTCACCATACAGGAAACCACGACGATTAATTTCGTTCCTCTGTCGCCCGTCGATTCCAGAAAATATTACTCGGATCTGCTCGTCATTCTTCCCGACTTTCTCCGGGCGTGCATTAATCACTACGGGCGCGAAAATTTTGACCGCTGGTATTTCGAGATCAGCTATATGTATACCGACAGCTCCGCGAAGGAATCCTTCGGTCTAGTACAGTACTCGAAAATCTTCCGGAAGATTTACTCAGTAATCCGGAGCTTCTCCGAAAAATGCCGTATCGGAGGACCGGGCTTCAACGACTGGTCCTCGCCGGGCAAGGTTCATCAGATGGTGAGGCTTCTGTCCTCAAAGGACATCGTCCCTGATTTTTTCAGCGCGTACAGCTACCCGGTCGAAATATCGGATCTGGGGACGACGCTCAGCACGAACCCGAGGACCGGCTATGAAAGGATTCGCCTGTTTGCCGACACCGTCAGAGATTTTTTCCCCAATACCGAGATATGGATCACGGAATTCAACTCGAATCTGTCATCCCGGAGCTTCCTGAACGACTCCTGTTATCAGGCTGCGTTTCTCGCAAATATGATTCTCTCCACCGCCTCCTGCGGAATCACCGCGCTCGGATACTATCTGCTGTCGGATGCGCCTCTCCGTTATCTGGACTCTCTGGATTTCATGTTCGGCGGATGGGGGCTCTTTACGGACATGGCGATTCCGAAGGCGTCCTGGAATACCTACCGCATGATGTCCATGCTGGGGCATTACGGCGTACTGCAGACGGAAAACGCCGTGATAACGGCGAACTCCAGAGGGAGCGTGCGCATCCTTCTCTTCAGATACTGTCATCCGAAAGAATCCGCCGCAAGCAGGAACGTGGAAAGAGAGGATCTGTTACAGCCCGGAAAGACGTTTGAAAACCCGGGATCCGACAGATATTCCATCCGGATCGAAAATATCCTGAAGGGATCTTACGTCCTGAAGGAATACAGAATCAGCACCGGCGAGGGAAACCTCTTTTCCGCATGGCATCAGGCCGATTACCTGTACCCGAAAGATCCGGGCACAGCGGCCGAGATGAGGCTCAAGTCCTCACTGAATCCGTCCATATCCTTCCATATTCAGACGGAAGGCCAGCCTTTTGAAACAAGCGTCCGTCTGGAGGGAAATGAAGTCGTGCTTCTCTGCCTCGACCTCTATTCCTCCAATATCCCTGACACCATCCGATAAGGAGCCGCCATGAAAAATGACAAAGTTCTTCCGGCAGGACCCGCTGCCGCGCGGCAGCTGACCCAGCCGCTGCACTTAAGTCCGGAGGATTATCTCATCGTATACTGTCAGTCCGGTACAGTGAAGCTGACAGCCGGCAGTTTTTCCGCGCTTTACGGCAGGGACGGCTTTCTCCTGCTCCCGCCCGGACACGAAGCGTCCGCCGAGCCGTCTCCTGAAGCATTCCTCCTTACGATCCCGGTATCAAAGGTGTTTGTCCAGGACCACCTGGACTATGTCTCTCTGCCGGTCATCAGTTCCGAATCAGAACCGCAGGTAGACATGCGGCAGCTGAAAAAGCTGATCCTTGATCTTTCGGGTCTGCTTCTTGGCAGCCCGGAAGACGAAAACGAACTTGCCGTCACCGGAGTCCTCTTCCTTATTCTTGCGGAGCTCCGCCGCCTCCCCGGCTATATCATATCGCCGTCCGGAGACAGAAAATTCCGGGAGAGAAAGCTCGAATTATCGAACTACATCAGCCTCCACTGCGCGGAGCCCCTGACCCTGACCGGTCTCGCTGAAGAATTCTTCCTGACGCCGCAGTATCTCTCCACGTTTTTTCAGAAGCAGTTCGGCGTCAATTTCAAGACCTATCTCAACGAACGGCGTCTCTTTCTCTCCTTAAGAGACCTGCGGCACACTCAGCTTTCCATCAGCGAAATTGCTCTTCGGAACGGTTTTTCAAGCATCTCGGCCTACCGCCGGAACTTTGAAAAAGCATACGGCTGCACTCCCTCTGATTTCAGGGCTGCGTACCGGGCGGAGCAGAAAGAAAGCGCGGCTTCGTCACCGTTTGGCTCCCCATTACCCGAAGATAGCGATTCCGAAGCTACCGAAATAAAACCGGCCGATGAAAAAGTCTCCCGCGTATCCTCCATCGCAGTTCCGCTCCGGATCCGCGCGGACGTAAGTCCCGTAAGGCGCAAGCAGGTTCACCAGGCAGTCAACATCGGTTCGGTTCAGAATCTTCTGTCGGAAAATTTCAGGACAAAGCTTCTTGATTTCACTGCAAAAACCGGCATTCGCTGCGTGCGCATGCAGGGGCTTTTAAGCGCAAGCTTTATTCCCATAGTGCTGCCGCACTACGAGTATTATTACCTGAATGTGGACAGTACGCTGTCCTTTCTCTACGAACACGGCCTTTATCCGTTTATCGAACTCTCAAAGCTGCCTGTAAGCTCCGACAGTTCCGGGGATATCTATACCCCGAGAGGACACCGCTTCCTGAAGCTGCTCGAGAGCCTTCTTCTTCACGTTACCCGCCGCTGGCCTGACAGCTGGCTCGAAAAATGGAGATTCGAGCTCTGGATGATTCCCCGGGATACGCCGCAGACCTACGCGCGCGATTTTGGCGAAATACATCGGCTCATCACATCCTTTATTCCCGGAGCGGAAGTCGGAGGTCCCGGATGGAATCCCGGGAATCCGCCCTGTGATTTCGGGGATTTTCTGAAAACCGTAAAGGAAAACGGCGCGCGGATGAGCTTCGTTTCCGTATCGCTTAACTATCAGGTAAATACGGACGGCTCCTCTTCGGTATCCGTGAATGAGGATTAT
>CADBRO010000272.1 GCA_902797075.1 uncultured Lachnospiraceae bacterium | reverse complement strand
TCTTCCTTCTTATAGCACTCCGAGCAGATGCTGCGGTCCGCACTTAAGTCTTCCCGGATCGCACCGTACGGGCAGCTTCGCAGGCAATTCATGCACGCGATACATTTATCGGAGAAAAAACTCATTTCCGGATAAAACGCCTGCGTCTCCGGATTGCTGCACCATCTGCAGCGAAGATAGCAGCCCTTGAAAAACACGGTCGTGCGCACGCCGCTGCCGTCGTTGATGGCGTATCGCTCGATATTCGCGATGGTTCCCCTGGTTTCTTCCAACTTTCTGATATCTGCGCCAAGCAGTTCTTCACGCACCATAATTTCCTTTGCCGAACTCCTTACTTTCTCTTATAAAGCAGAACCGCGAGAATAATCACAATTCCTTTCACGATCATCTGCGGATAGGACGCGATTCCCATCAGGTTCATGATATTGTACAGAACGCCCATCAGCATGGCGCCGATAATGGTCTTTGTCACGCTTCCGGTTCCGCCTGACATGGATGCACCGCCGATTACTACTGAAGCGATCGCGTCCATCTCATAACCGTCGCCGACTGTCGCGGTTCCCATGCCGAGTCGTCCGCACAGGAGAACGCCGCCGATCGCGAAGCAAAGTCCGCCGAGCGCGTAGGAAATCACAAGATACAGCTTAACCGGAATACCCGCAAGGTGCGCGGTCTCCATGTTGCCGCCGATCGCGTAGATGCCGCGTCCGAATTTGGTGCGGTTCAGCACGAACAGGAAAACCAGATACACAATGATCATGACGATGACCGGGTTCGGAATTCCGAAGGAATATCCCTTGACCCAGTTGGGAAGAAATGTTCCGTCAATTCTTCTGCTCTGACCGGTCTGGTACATATAAGCGGCGCCCTTCAGGATCGTTGTCATCGCGAGAGTCGCGATAAACGGTGCGATGTTGAGGAACGCGACCATCATTCCCGAGCAGGCTCCAAGCCCCAGCGCCATAAGCAGCACGATCACTACCGATGCGATTCCCCTTCCGCTCTGAATGAAACCTGCTGTAAGGCAGACCGTGATACAGACGAACGAGCCCGTCGCAAGGTCGATACCTCCGGTGATAATGATGATCAGCATACCGACCGCGCAGATCGCGTAGATCGAATTCTGGATCAGGACCGACATCAGGTTCCCTTTTGTCAGAAATGCAGGAGAGAGAAAACAGCTTGCGATAAAAATAACGATAAATGCGATAACGACGAAATTTGAAAGCGCGAAATTCGCCAGCTTTTTGTAGTTCACGCCCTGATTGTTCTCATTGCTCATGTTTGTTTCTCCTCCTATGCAATTCCGGCGGCATAGCGCATGATGGTGTCTTCGTTAATATCCTCTTTCTGAAGCTCGCCCTGAAGCTTTCCCTCATACATGACGTAGACTCTGTCACTCATTCCGATCACTTCCAGAAGATCGGACGAAATCATGATGATGGTTACGCCCTGGGAAGCCAGCTCCTTCATGATCGTATAGATCTCATATCTCGCGCCGACGTCGACGCCGCGGGTCGGTTCGTCGAGGATCAGGATCGACGGATTCGTGGCAAGCCATTTGGCAAGCACGACCTTCTGCTGGTTTCCTCCGGAAAGGCTTGAAGCTGCATTTTCTATGCTCTCGGTTTTGATTCTCAGCCTGTTTTTCAGCTCGCCCACGATTCCCTTTTCTGTGGAGGGCGATACAATTCCGCCCTTCAGGATTCTGTCCAGCGAAGCAAGCGAGGTATTGAACCGGATGGTCTGACCGAGAATCAGTCCGGTATTTTTCCGGTCCTCCGTGACGTAGCCGATGCCGGATTTAATTGCCGCGGAAGGGTTTCGAAACTTCACTTCCTTTCCGTTCAGCTTAATCGTTCCTTTTCCCTTCATCTTATAGGCTCCGACGACGGCGGACATAAGCTCTGTCCGACCTGCGCCGAGAAGTCCCGAAATTCCCACGATCTCACCTGCCCGAAAGCTCATCGAGACATGATCGACGATGTTGGTCGGATAATCGGGATGAGGAACGGAATAGTCGCTGATCTCAAGAGTGACGTCCCCCGGTGTCGTCTCCATGTCCGGGTAGAGGTTCTCCATCTTCCTTCCGACCATGGATGCCACAAGCTCGTCGGCGCTGATGCTTTTCACGTCAAATGTATCGATCATGGTGCCGTCCCGCATGACAGACACGCGGTCAGCAATCCGGAATACCTCTTCCAGCCTATGGGTTATATAGATAATGGAAATGCCGGTTTCCCGGAGTTTTTCAATCATTTCCATCAGGAAGTCGATTTCCCTTCCGGTCAGCGGCGCCGTCGGCTCGTCCAGGATCAGGACGTTCCCGCCGTGATAAATCGCCTTTGCGATTTCCACCAGCTGCTGCTGCCCTACGCTCAGATATTTGATTTTCGTTTTGACATTCAGATTCAGGGAAAATCCGTTTAAGATCTCTCTTGCCCTGCTGTATATTTCTTTCCAGTTGATTCCCGTCGGAGTCGTCGGCTGATCGCTGAGGAAGATATTCTCTGCTATGCTCAGCTCCGGTATCAGCTCCAGCTCCTGATGGACGATGGTGACCTTGTGCCGCCTTGCATCGCCCGGGGAACTGATATGAACCTTTTCGCCGTTCAGCAGGATATCTCCTTTGTAGGAAGATGCCGGAAACCTCCCGGTCAGAACGTTCATCAGCGTTGACTTGCCGGCTCCGTTTTCACCGCACAGGGCGTGAATTTCGCCGTGCTTCACGCTGAAATTCACATCATTGACGGCAATCAGTCCGCCGAACTTTTTAATAATGCCTTTCATCTCTACTGCATATTCATTACTCATGGCAGCGTCACCCGTTGTGTTCCTTATTTGACGAATGCCGGAAAATTTCCGGCATTCGCAAGTGTTATCTGTGTTTCTTAAAACCGCTGTTCTGCATCCGCAGTCCATCAATAGGTGGAATTCGGATCAAGATAATTGTCAACATTTTCAGTCGTTACGAGATCATTCATCGTATTGAACGTAGCCGGTGTGGATACGCCGCTGGCCTGAAGAGCTGCCATGTAGACCGCCCACTTGCCCATCTGTCTCGGATCGTTGTATGCATCGGCAACGATGCCCTTGTCGCCGTCCTTGATCCACTGAAGAACGTCCTTGCGTCCGTCGATCGAGCAGAAGTAGATATCGCCGAGTCTGTCAATCTGCTCGAGAGCAGCCTTGACGCCCTGTGCGCCGCCGTCGCATGCGGAGAAGATGATGTCGATGTCCGGATGAGCCTGAAGGACGTCGAGCGTCGCGTTCATAGCCGGTTCAGGCAGCCACTGATAGTATTTGAAATCAACGATCTTCAGGTTGCTTTCGCCGTACTTATCGAGCATATAATCGTTCCAGCCCATGACCTGGCCCCATCTTCTGCGGTCAGATTCGATTTCCTGCGGAGCGGAGGAAAGGACGAATGCCTTTACTTCATCCTTATGTCCGACGTTTTCTTCGTACCAGCGTGCAAGCTCATAGCCGCCCTTGTATCCGGAGTCCTGAACGTCAGCGGAAACGAATGTAAATGTGCCGCTGTATTCAACAGCCTGGTTGACGACTGTAAGCGGAATCCCGGCTGCTGTTACGGTATCAAGGCCGACGTTGATGGAGTTGTACGGATTAACGATGATGGAATCCATTCCGAGGTTGACAAGCGTTTCCACGTCGGAGATCTGTTTGTTCATATCGTCGTTCGCATCGAAAGCCGTCAGTTTGATACCAAGGTAATCAGCTTCTGCCTGGGCGAAGTTCACGAGCTGCTCATACCATTCGGAGCCTGCGATACGGTGCTGTGAGAAGCCGATGTTCATGCCTTCGAACTGATTCTCTGTACCGATCATCTGAGCCGCGAGCGCTGCCTTCTCCTCCGGAGTTGCGACGAATGTTCCGTTCACGACGTCCGCACCCTGCGGATCGACGGCCTGGCTGTAGTCGACGGCGACTTCGGTGCCTTCATAGGCATCCTCAGCGTATACGCCGACGGTTCCGATCAGCATCGCTGCTGCAAGCGCAGTACTGACAACTCTTGCAATGGTCCTTTTCTTCATGTTGTTTCTCCTTTCCCTTGCTGTGTCTTGTTTATAACTGCAACTCTCCGCTCATTCCCGGAAATTACAGTTTTTCTTCGGTACGTGCGATGATATCGTCCTGCACGTCCTTGGAAAGCTGGGTGAAATACGCGCTATAGCCGGCGACACGGACGAGAAGATTCGAGTATTCTTCCGGATTCTTCTGCGCCTTCTCAAGCGTCTTCTTGCTGACAACGTTAAACTGAAGCTGGTTTCCGCCCATAGCGAAGTACTGGTCGATCATTCCTACAAATCTCTTGAGGCCATCGTTCTTGTTTACCTGAACCGTATTGTTTTCCATGATAGCTCCTTTCTGACTATGTTTTAAATCTTCCGACGCATCAGGCTGCATGCGTCAGCCTGATGCAATGATTGTTTTTTCCGTAAAGCGGGCATTCGCTGTCCGTCTTGCTGCCTGCTTATGAACCGCGGGTCTTATGACAATTCAGCCGGGCTGAACTTCATGTTATAGAGGGATCCGCAGGAAAGCAGCTCATTGTGAAGCTTCGCGACTGAGCGGATTGCAGCAGTCGGACCGTTTACATCTGTTCCGCGCATCGGCGACTGGCCGTCCGCTACCGACATATAGGCATCTCTTCCATCCGGAGTCGCGCCGCAGACATGGCCGAACGGAGTATTGCTCGAAACCGTACTCGTCGAGCAATGGAGGGTGCCGCCGATCGGCCCGCGTCCGTAGCGTGTATTCTTATAGGATGAAAGCTCATTCGCGATAAATGCCAGCTTGTCTCTGGCGATGAAGTCGACCTCGTCGATATCATTGCCGTACTTCGGAACCGCGAGGCACATTGCCTTAATCTGCGGTCCTGTCGGAGTCGTGGTTTCATCCTGCCAGTTTGTCTCAAGAGCATGCTTCAGCTGAGCGCCGGTGATGACCTTGTCCTCGAAAATCAGCTTCTTAATGGCATAAAGGCTGTTGGCAATATTGGCCGTTCCGATGGTCTGCTGGCCGGTAAGATCGTACTTCGCTCCACCCTGCTTAATCGGCTTGCCGCGCGGAATCGTCGTGGTCGGGCAGGCAAAGATCGCAGCCATCGGCTCCTCAAGATTCTCTTCCCATACCTGGTCGATCGTATTTTCAAGGATCGCTTCCATCTTGATGTAATAAGCCATCTGATCGAGGAACGCATCCTCCGCGTCGTTGTAGCTCTCAAATGTGGCAAGATCCTTACCGTTCGTGTTCTTATGAAGCGTGATTCCGGTTCTCGGATCAGTTCCGTTGTAGAGCGAACATTCAAGTGCCTTCGTGCAGTTGAGCCACGCGCCGCCTGTTCTGCCGCCTAAGAGTCCGGGAGCGCCGGGCTCGATGCAGCCGATGATGCAGTAGTTATACGCATCCTTCATCTCGTATCCGCGGTTCATCATCGCACGGGTGTAGGTCTCATCGTTGAAGATCGAGGGAAGACCCATTCCAAGTCTGACAACTTCCGCCACGCGCATCTTGAATTCCATCGGAGTATTCTTGTGGAAGCGGACCGTAAGAGACGGCTGCGGAACACGTGTGTTCGCTGTAGCGTCAAGCGCGATATAACTCATCTCGTTCGTCGCGTCGTTCATCGTCTCCGGATCAACGCCGCCGATCGTGAGGTTCTGGAACATCGGCACACCGCGGTAGAAGTCAGTATCAATCCAGCTTCTGACCTTATTGCAGGTGTAAATCTGAAGGAAGAAATTCTCTGTCATTTCAAGGGCGAGATCTCTTGTCAGGGTTCCGTCTTCGATTCCCTGGAGATAATACGGATACATGAACTGGTCATAGCGTCCGAAGGATACGCCCGCGCCGCTGTCCTCAATCTGGATGCAGATGTGAGTCAGAATGATAAACTGAAGAGCTTCCTTGAAGTTTCTCGCCGGGTATCTCGGTACGTGACGGCAGATATCAGCCATGTCGAGGAGCTCAGCCTTTCTGGTCTCGTCTTTTTCTTCTGCTGCGAGCTTCTCTGCGAGATCCGCGTATCTTGCAGCGAACTTGATGATCGCCTTCGCGCTGATGATCGCCGCTTCATAGAACTGCTGCTTCTTGATGCATTCCGGGTCGTTCTTGTAATCGATATTCTTAAGGCCCTCTTCGCACTGATCGATGATCGTCTGAACGCCGTTCTTGATCAGCCACGGATGATCCGGAGCAAAATGGCCGTCGCCGCCCTGGAAGTATGTTCCGATATCGGCCGCCTTAAGATCATAATGGGTTGCGAGCGCTTCCTTCGGAAGACGGGTTCTTAAGATATCAGTGATGGTTTTTCCTTTCCACCAGTCGCAGATCTCCTGAATCACCGGCTTGTCTTCTTCCCTTAAGATGTACTGATCCGCGGGACGTGCATCCGGGAAATACGGATCGCCGTGAATCATCTCTTTTTCGACCCACTCAACCTCGTATTCCGGGAAGAGCGGCGCCCAGCGCGGCTTGGATGTCTGATTTCCAGCAAAAAGGCTACCCGGCATGATGTAGATGCTCATGTTTTCGAGAACATGGTCGATACCCTTGGCTCTCTTCATGATCGGCGCTTCATCCGTATGGTCTCTGTAGTACTCAGTGATGAGTTTTCCTCTTTCAACACAGATTCCGTATTTGAAAGAAGTAATGTACTTGTGAAGCTTGTCAATTCTCTCGCTTCTTACGGGCTCCTGGGAGAGCTGGTAAGAATCCTGTACGCTAACTGCGCTCATTTTGTTCATTCCCTCCGTAATAGTTTTGACTAAGTATCTGAATCTTTATGATGCGATTGTATCTTTTTTTGATTTCTCTAAGAACTCACGATCTTTTGCTAAAGGTGCATTATTTTTTGATCCGGTTTACGACAGTTCAGCTGGGCTGAATTTCATGTTATAGAGGGATCCGCATGAGAGAAGCTCGTTGTGAAGCTTCGCTACGGAACGGATCGCGGCTGTAGGCCCGTTTACGTCGGTTCCCCGCATCGGTGACTGCCCGTCTGCCACCGGCATATAGGCGTCTCTTCCGTCCGGCGTCGCTCCGCAGACATGACCGAAGGGGGTGTTGCTGGAAACCGTACTGGTAGAGCAGTGAAGAGTGCAGCCGATCGGTCCCCTGCCGTATCGCGTATTTTTGTAGGAAGAGAGCTCATTCGCAATAAATGCCAGCTTGTCTCTGGCGATAAAATCAACCTCATCCACATCATTTCCGTATTTCGGAACTGCCAGGCACATAGCCCTGATCTGCTGGCCAGTCGGAACGGTGGTATCATCCTGCCAGTTCGTCTCAAGCGCATGCTTAAGCTGCGCTCCGGTAATGACCTTGTCGTCGAAAACCAGTTTTTTAACCGCGTAGAGGCTGTTTGCGATATTGGCCGTCCCGATGGTCTGCTGTCCTGTAAGATCGTATTTCGCACCGCCCTGCTTGATGGGCTTGCCGCGCGGAATTGTCGTGGTCGGGCAGGCAAAGATTGCAGCGATCGGCTCCTCGAGATTCTCTTCCCATACCTGGTCAATCGTATTTTCCAGGATTGCCTCCATCTTGATGTAATAGGCCATCTGGTCGAGGAAAGCGTCCTCCGCTTCTTTGTAGCTTTCAAAGGTGGAAAGATCCTTTCCGTTCTCGTTTTTATGAAGACAGATTCCGGTTCGCGGATCAGTTCCTCCGAAAAGCGAGATCTCCAGCGCCTTCGTGCAGTTCAGCCACGCACCTCCTGTCCTTCCGCCAAGAAGTCCCGGCGCTCCCGGCTCGATGCAGCCGATGATGCAGTAGTTATAGGCGTCCTTCATCTCATAGCCGCGGTTCATCATCGCGCGGGTATAGGTCTCGTCATTGAAGATGGACGGAAGTCCGAGGCCAAGTCTGACAACCTCCGCGACGCGCATCTTAAATTCCATCGGCGTATTCTTGTGGAAACGGACCGTAAGCGAAGGCTGCGGAATGCGGGTATTATATGTGGCGTCGAGCGCGATATAGCTCATCTCGTTCGTCGCATCGTTCATCGTCTCCGGATCAACGCCGCCGATGGTAAGGTTCTGGAACATCGGAACGCCGCGGAAGAAGTCCGTGTCAACCCAGCTTCTGACTTTATTGATGGAGTAAATCTGAAGGAAGAAATTCTCCGTCATTTCCAGCGCTAGATCCCTTGTCAGAGTTCCGTCTTCGATTCCCTGTTCGAAATATGGCTGCATAAACTGGTCATATCTTCCGAAGGAAATTCCTGCGCCGTTATCCTCAATCTGGATACAGATATGCGTGAAAATGATGAACTGCAGCGCCTCACGGAAGTTTCTCGCCGGATGGCGGGGTACATAATTGCAGATCTCCGCCATTTCAAGGAGCTCCTGCTTCCTTGTTTCATCTGTTTCTTCCGCTGCCAGCTTTTCTGCCAGCTCCGCATAACGTGCTGCAAAATTTATAACGGCATTCGCGCTGATCCTGGCAGCTTCATAGAACTGCTGCTTCTTGACGCATTCGGGATCATTTTTATAGTCGATATTCTT
>CADBRO010000271.1 GCA_902797075.1 uncultured Lachnospiraceae bacterium | reverse complement strand
GATGTACGTCCGCCGTGAGGATTAATCGGACGGTCGCCGTCAAATGCGCATCTTCCTTCGAGCATCCATTTCCATCCCTCTCCTCTCGGAAGATATCCGACTTCTTCTGCAGCGCAGAGCTGGGAGGGAAGAACGAAGTCATTGACAAACAGAAGATCGATGTCATCCGGAGTAAGTCCGGTTACTTCGTATACCTGGCGGGCCGCTTCCTTTGTGATCTCCATCTCGTTGTGCGGGCGCATAAGCTCGAGTGAGGATGAACCGATTCCGAGAACCTCAACCGGCTTTTTCCGGAATTTGTGAGCCATTTCCGTCGGGCATACGATCACGCAGGCTGCACCGTCGGCGTTGGTCGCATTTCCGGTAACCCTCAGATACTGGGTTGTTTTCGGATTGAACGGTGAGCGGAGGTATTCCATGGGATCATCATATCCGGCTTTCTTTGCCTCTTCCTCGAACGGAGTTCTGTGCATCGCCATCGGGTTGAGAACCGCTGCCCTTCTTCCGTGATACGACATGGTGTTGAGGACCTCGTCAACCTGCTCGTCGGTCAGGCCGTAAGTCGTTCTGTAGAGATCGATCCAGTCGTCCTGTCCGATATGTCCGCCGCCGAGAGCTCTCGTATAAGCGCGGTCCATGATACCTTCCAGATCCGGAATAAGGTCCTCGAGCGTCAGCCGCTTTCTGATATGCGCCGGCTTGCCCTTGATCGGGAGTCCGCAGGCCATCTCCGCACATCCGGAAAGAACGATGTCATGTGCGCCGCTGGCGACGTCAAGAACCGCTTCCTGCAGTGCGACGTAACCGGTGCAGCACGCTTCGGAATGATGTGCTGAACCCTTTCCGCCCATGCCGAACCACTGCGCGACCTGCATATTCGGCGTTGCCGCGTCATTGAAAAACTTGGGGTTCGCGGCGCCGTGATAGAAGAATTCCACGTCTCTCGGTTCAAGTCCGGCGTCCGCCATCGCATTTAAAGCCGCTGTTCCGAAAAACTCGCCTTCTGTGAGGCCTTCCATCTCAGGATGATCCCCCATATCGCAGAACGGGACCATGCCGACGCCGATAATGGAAACGCTCCTTTGATACTTTCCAACTCTGCCTGATACCATTTGCACTCCTCCTTCCTCCGCGGATGCTGGACGCTCCGTCATGCAAATACTTATAACACAAGTCCCCCTTTGCAAAGGGGGACCATATGGACTTTTTTACTTTCTGCTGTCGGTCTTAAGCTCCAGATACAGGACTTCCTGCGGCGTAAGCTTTACATTCAGAGCGCCGATGGAAGATTCGATTTCGCTGCGGTTTGCGGCTCCGATGATCGGGAACGCGTTCATCGGGGAGTCAAGGACATACGCCATAGCGACCTGCGGGATCGTGCAGCCCTTCTCTTCCGCGATTTCCTTGCAGCGGTCAAGTCTGACGAAGTTCTCCTCGTAGCAGTATGCGATGCGGCAGAACTGGTCGATCTTTTCGGGATCGTTTGCAAGAAGCTCTCTCGTAATTCTTCCGGAGAACAGACCGCGGGCCAGTGAGGAATAAGCGAGTACCGGCATCTGGTTCTTCGTGTACCATGCCTGAGCCTCAGCGTTGTTGTTTCCGGCGATGGTAACGCTTCCCGGAGCGAACGGGTTCTTGACCTGCTCTGCAAGGCTGAAGTTCGGAGAAGATACGCTCATCGGCTGAAGGTTATGAGCATACGCATACTCATTCGCTTCCTCAATACGCTGATGTGTCCAGTTGGATCCGCCGAAGATTTTGATGCGGCCTGCTGCGTAATGCTCATTCAGCTTCTCTACGAGCGGTCCGACCGGAAGCCTCGGATCATCTCTGTGAAGAAGGTAAATATCAAGATAATCCGTATCAAGCGCTGCCAGTGACAGCTTCATGTCCTCATCGATCGCTTCGGGAGTTACGCGCTCAATGTCGTTCGCGGGATGGCATCCCTTGGAAAGAAGAACGATGTTTTCGCGGTTGCCGCGGGATTTGATCCACGCTCCGACCGTCTCTTCAGAGTCATAAGCGCGGGCTGTGTCGAATGCAGTGATTCCGAGATCATAAGCCGCGTCAAGTGTGGTGAAGTGCTTTTCTCTGTCCTGATAGAACATCAGGAACGTTCCCATGAAGAATTTGCTGACTTTCTTGTCGATTCCCTTAAATGTCGTATATTCCATTACTGATCCTCCTTATCAACAATCAGACTATCTGCAAAAATGATTATTCCGCGTCTTCCGGCAGTTTGAAGTTAGCGTCAAGTCCGCCGTGCTTCTCTTCGTTATATACTTCAAGGAACATGCCGAGTTCTTTATGAAGATCAAGGTAAGCGAACTCCATGCCGATCTCCGGCTCTCTGCACCAAAGCCAGGGATCACGTCCCGTAAGCTGCTTGTGCTCTTCAAGAACCTTTCCGAAATCATCGCGGGTGATCAGTGCGATGTGGTGCATTCCCGGGCCGTGCTCCTCAAGCCATGTCTTATACGGGCTGTCGCTTACCGGCTGGATCAGCTCAAGCTCAAATCCCCAGATATTGCAGAACGCCATGATCGTATGCATACGCTTATGCTCGCCGTTCATCGTGAAATTCGGAAGATCCTTTGTATCAAAAGGAGCGACTCTCCAGGGACCTACGCCGTACTCTTCATAGTGCTTGATTGTTGCCTCAACATCCTCAACGATAATGCCGATCTGTAAGAATTTCTTGAACTGTGTATCCATCATTTTCTTTTCCTCCGTAGTATGAAATAAGACAATATTTAATATTTACTTGTAAATCGGATCAAGAACCGTATCGATATAGTTCTTGGTCAGCAGAATGGTTGCAAGCGGCTCCGGCGTTCCGTCGGACTCGATTCCGACCCATCCCTTGTGATTATGTTTCTTAAGGAGCTTCCAGAGGCCCGGGAAATCAAGTACTCCGCCGCCCGGCTCCCAGAACCAGCGTCCGCCCTTTTCGTCAAACTCCGCGCCGGCACCGAAGCGCTTTTCATCCGGAGCATTGACGTAGGTCGTATCCTTGATATGGAAATATTTGACCCTGTCATGATAGGTGTCATAGAAATTCAGGATGTCTTTTCCCATAATCGCGACCTGCGCGGTATCAAGGCAGTAATAGACGTAATTCGGATCCGTCATTTCCAGGAACTTTTCATGATCATACTTATTGACCGCGCACCAGAACTCGTTGTGAATCGAGACGGCAAGGCCCTTCTCTGCGCACATGCGGCCGACGGTATTCATGCATTCCGCGACATTTTTCAGTCCTTCCTCATCGAGCGGTCCTGTGCCGTAATACTGTCCGGCCGGCTGAACGATCAGGTTGATTCCGTCGCACTCGGCAAGCGCGTCGATCGCCTGCTGCTCATAAGCGAAGATAGCTTCGTGATTCCGCTTGTCCTGAGAACCGACGTGGTGTGAGAACATTCCGGTGATGCGCTCAATTCCGCGCTCGTTCGCGAACTCTTTGAAATTCTTCATGGATCCGAAGGCGTTCCTGATGCTCGGCACGGAGAATACCATGATCTCGATTCCCTTAAAGCCGGCGCCGGCAAAGTAGCGGAGAATCTTATCCCAGTCCTGATAGTAATAGGCGTTTCCGAAATCGCCCATGTACCATTCGTCGAAATTATTCAGCTGTTTATAATTGATGACGCCCCAGAGATTCGTCATGTAGGTGTAATTAATATTTCTTGATTCCATCACCGAACCTCCTTTGCGTAATTCTTTTCAAGTCTGTTCCAGAATGTCCTCATCCGGAGAATTCCTTTCGGTATATCAAGGGAATAATGCGAATCGAGAACCACCGGACCGTCGAAACCTGCTTCTTTTAAGATTCTGTAAATGGCGTCGAAATCCATGCTGCCGAATCCCAGATCCCAGTACACTCTCTGAGCTTTCCCGTCCTGCGGGAATTCCGGAGAAATCGTCCTGTAAGCGCCTTGTTCGTCCGTAAAGCATGTATCCGTGAAGCAGACGGCTTCTGCCTGGCCGGCGTATTCCTTAAAGATTCCGAGATAGTCGGCTCCGGCTATGGAAAGATGCGCCGGATCCGGAGCGTAGGTAACTGCTTCTGCGTCAAGAAGCTTTAAGAAATCCTGAACGGCGTCTCCCCTCATCAGGGTCCAGAATTCATTCCGGATTACGGCTTTGATCCCGATTTCTTTGCAGGACGCGCCGATTTTGTTCATGCATTCCGCAGCTTCGCAGCAGAACTTTGAGATTCTTTCCTGATCGCCCTTAAACTCGAGTTCAAGGAATCCGATGCCGGGCGTCGGAGAAAGGAGAAGCGTGCTGCCTCCGAGCTCCGTCAGAGCTTTGGCACAGTCCATGGCGTAATCATAGAACCCCTCATAGAACCGGTCCATCGACAGCCCTGTCTCAAACAGGCTGTTGTACATCGCCTGCGCGGAAACACCGATCACCTCTACATTTTCAATTCCCTTGTCGTTCAGATATTCCAGATATCCTTTCGGCGAACCGAAACGGGTTCTGATGGATGCGGTACAGATCGGAGCGCCGTTCCTCGATACATTTTCGGTATTCGGAACCATGGGAATCATCACTGATTTGAATCCCGCCGCCGCAAACATATCCGTCAGCTCGTCCCAGTACCACTTTGCTGCCCGCAAGAACGCGCCGGGTCCGCTGGTATCAGCGTTTACGATCCCATAACTAGCAACTGGCTTCATCTGTTTTCTCCTTTCCTGGCTCTGCCCTGGATTTGATCTGTACTCATCCTACAATACGGGCAGAAGTTCCGCAAACAGGTCATTTCCACTTCAAAGTGGAAACGGGATATGCTATACTTTGAAGCACCGCAGGCATGAAATTCATCGGCAGAAAACGCCGGGTAAACTCCCGGCATGATTGGTGATATGTATGAAATCTCTGGAAATGACGCTGCGCCAGCGAAACATTCTTTATATGATGGAAAATGCTGTCTCCTACGTTACGAGCAGGGAGCTCGCGGAGGCACTGAAAGTATCGTCCCGGACGATACGGAACGATATTGTGGAAATGAACCGGATCCTCGCCCCTTACGGCGCCTCCATCGAGTCGACGCAGAGCAAGGGATTTCTTTTTTGCGCCAGGGATCCGGCAATGATCAGGGAGCTCAGCCGGATCGACACCGCCTTCTTTTCAAGAGACGAACGGATCCGGTATCTGGCGTTCCGCCTTTGCAGCAGTGAAGCTCCGGTTAATCTCTACGATCT
The DNA here is from genome assembly GCA_902797075.1 of uncultured Lachnospiraceae bacterium. GTDB lineage: Bacteria > Bacillota > Clostridia > Lachnospirales > Lachnospiraceae > Chordicoccus. The sequence continues at coordinate 2,275 of CADBRO010000271.1, read as the reverse complement.
CGAGGATGAAGTCTTCGTCAGCCGCACTGCGCTTATTTCCGATATCCGGGCGCTCCGCCACAGATACTCGTACGCCCAGCCCTTTATACGGCTGATCCAGAACCATGACGAGGTGTCATTTGAGCAGGATGAGCTCAAGATCCGCTCGCTTCTGCTGATTCTGTTTCACGAAGACTGGGACTATAACAGCGGAGGAAACGCGTTCTACGGTTTCCATATTCTCGACTCGGATCTCCTCGGCTTACTGATGGAGAATACTTCCAGGATCCTCGCGCGTCTCGGAATCCGTATGGATGATCCTACGCTGATCGCGCTGGAGCTGACGATCGCCATCATGCACTACCGCTACAGCTCCGGACATCCTTATCCCGACACGCTGCCGTCCCCTGACGCCGGATCGCCGTCAGGAATTGCGGTGCGCAATCTTTTTGATCTGATTGAGAAACAGACGGGAATCTCCTATCCTCTCTCCGAGAAGGCGCGCATCGACGAAATCATCCGGACCGCCCACCTGTCCCCATTTATACCGACTTCACAGGGCATGCCGCTTTCCGGCGGAGCAACGCCGGATCTTCAGAATGAGGTTTTTTCCTTCCTCGGAAAAATCAGGCAGACGTTCGGACTGGATTTCACAAAAGACGAAGAATTCATCGGCGTACTTGGCATGTTTCTTTCAGAGCTCCATGCAGGAAACAGTATTTTTGCCCGCCACAGGGATCTGTCGGTTGTGAAGGGATTCCTGACTGCGGAGTATGAGCTCGCGTACCTCTATCAGGATCCGGCGCCGGAATTCCTGGATCGTTATCTTACCGAGCAGGAGCTCTGCAACATGGCCCTGTGCTTCAGCGGAGCGATCCGTCATTATCTCGCAATGCACCCTGAGAAAAAGCTGAAGGCTGTGCTATTCAGCCATCGGAACATGGCGGCGGCGTGGGCGCTGAAGCGCCAGATTCTCGAATCTCTTAACCTCTATCTTGAGATAACGGATGTTCTTCCGGTGAACTTCAAGGATAATTTCAATTTTGCGGGAACGGACCTGGTTCTTTCGACCGTCAGAAAAAAAATCACTGATCCCGCTGTCGCGGAAACAGTGATCGTCGATGATCTGCCTTCTTACGGCGTGGAGAATTATATTGCGCAGATCAAGCAGATGTCGTTTAAAAATCTGCTTTTCTCTCCTCCGTTCAGTCTGGAGGATCTGCTTTCGGACGCTTTCTGGCATGAAGATGAGATCTTCGACACGCCGGTCGATATTATTGACAGGATGAGCTCCGACTTTATCAGTGCCGGCATTGCCGGCGAACAGCACCGGATGTCTGTTTCGCAGCGTGAAACGCATGCGTCATTTGCGATAAAATCCGGTCTTGTTTTCCTTCACACGATCCTGCCGGCGAAGGAAACAAAGCTCTCCGTCATGACGCTGCGGCAGAGAATGCGATGGAACGAATACAAGATCAGCACCGTCATCATGGCCATGTTCCGCGAAGAAGACCGAAATCTTCTGTTTCACCTCAAACAGATCTTCTGCAGTAAATCCTACGACAGGGACTTACTGCAAAAATCCACCGGCAGAAAAGCTCTTACGCAGCTTCTGCTCTCCTGAGTTCAATTACCGCCTTCCGTAAAAGAGGCGGCATCCTGATTGGCAAGCTCCTTCAGCATCCGGAAAAACCTTTCAAGGTTTCCCCTGCCGAAGATGCTGCGTGAAACCTGATCCGCATCTTCCGAATGCTGAAGCTCAAAGAGCTCCGCCTTCAGCTGTTCGTTTTCATTTCGCAGGGATTCCACCTGCTGCTGCAGATCCGCATTTATTTTCTTCAGCTCCTCCACCGTCAGCTCATTGCCCGGTTCAAAAACATAGCTGTTAAAGCCGCGGGTCTGCTCCGTCCCGGATTCCGTATATTCCGGCGCAGGATTGTGGAATGAATCCTCTGCGCGGGCAGATCCCGGAAAAACCGCGGCTGCCAGAAGCAGCGCTGACCATATGCAGATCGTTTTTCTTTTGGTTCCCATTTTTATGAAGCAGCCTTTCGTCCAAAATGAATATTGACTACCGTAATCTCACTGTTCGTACCGACCCTCATGGGCGGTCCGTAATATCCGATCCCGGACGTCACGATCGTCTGAAGGCCTGACACTTCCTTGTATCCGTACGCATTCTCATTGAAAAAGGGCACGATCAGATTGCCGGGAAAAATCTGGCCTGCATGGGTGTGTCCGCATAATGCGAGATCGGCGCCATTTTCATGAAGAGCTGAAAATTCCACAGGTTCAT
>CADBRO010000270.1 GCA_902797075.1 uncultured Lachnospiraceae bacterium | reverse complement strand
GCCCAGACCCTGTATACCTGGGCTTAGGCTTATCATACGAGGAGAATGAAAATGACGAAAGGAGCGGTGATTACCGGCGCGTCCGGAGTCGTGGGAAGCGCGCTTGCCGCGGAGCTTACCGGAAGAGGAATTCCGGTACTGCTCCTTCTGCGTAAGGGATCCGAAAATAACGGGCGGCTTCTGTCTTCGCTCGCGGGTATTCCGGGGGCATCGGAGCTCGTGATCGCGAGGGAGTGTTCCCTGCCGGAGCTGTCCGGCTTCGTGAATGACACCGGCGTGGAATATGACGCCTTCTTTCATCTCGGCTGGACCGGGACAAAGGGAAAGAGCCGCTTCGATCTGAGAATACACAACCGGAACGTGGAGTACGCCCTGGATGCCGTGGAGCTTGCCGCTGCGCTTAACTGCAGCGTATTTATCGGCGCCGGTTCCCAGGCGGAGTACGGGCGGAAAAATGAGCCTCTCACGCCCGGGACGGCCGCATTTCCTGAAAATGCGTACGGAATCGGGAAGCTCGCCGCGGGATTTGCGACAAGGCTAAGGGCACGGGAACTGGGCCTCCGCCATATCTGGACGAGAATTCTTTCCGTGTACGGACCGAATGACGGCGGGAAGACGCTGGTGACCTCGCTGGTAAGAAGCCTGCTTTGCGGAGAGCGGCCGGTCACGACTGCAGGAGAACAGATCTGGGACTACATATACAGCGGGGATACCGCAAGGGCTCTTGCGGCGGCCTGGGAGCGCGGAGTTGACGGAAAGACGTATCTCATCGCATCCGGAAAGGAAAGACCGCTTAAAGATTATATCCTGGATATCCGGGACGTCGTATCTCCCGGCGCCGGGATCGGTATCGGAGAGGTCCCTTACGGGGAGAACCAGGTTATGTATCTGGCGGCGGATATCAGCGAAACCGTGCGCGATCTTCTGTGGGAGCCGGAGGTCGAATTCAGGGACGGAATCCGGAAAATGGCGGATGCAGAGCGGCAGCAGATGAGAGTAAATGACAGTAGATTAATCTGAAAGTTCATAGTTCAATGGAAGAAAAGAAATTTATCCGGATACGCGGAGCAAATGAAAACAACCTCAAGGGGCTCAGCGTCGACATCCCGAGAAATGAGCTGGTGGTGCTTACCGGCCTTTCGGGATCGGGCAAGAGCTCTCTTGCATTTGATACGATCTATGCGGAGGGACAGCGGAGATATATGGAATCGCTGTCCTCCTACGCGAGACAGTTTCTCGGGCAGATGGAAAAGCCGGACGTCGAGAGCATCGAGGGGCTTCCGCCCGCAATTTCAATCGACCAGAAGACGACCAACCGGAATCCCAGATCGACGGTCGGAACCGTTACCGAGATTTATGATTATTTCCGTCTTCTTTTCGCGAGAGCAGGAATACCCCACTGCCCGAACTGCGGCAGAGAAATCAGCAGGCAGAGCGTGGACCAGATGGTGGACCAGGTGATGACCCTTCCGGAGAAAAGCAGGATTCAGCTGCTGGCGCCGGTAGTCCGGGGCAGGAAAGGACGGCATGAAAAAATCTTCGAGCAGGCAAAAAAGAGCGGTTACGTCCGCGTAATTGCGGACGGAAACCTCTACGACCTCTCGGAGGAGATCGCGCTCGACAAGAATCAGAAGCATAATATCGAGATCGTCGTCGACCGTCTCGTCGTGAAGCCCGGAATTGAAAAACGGCTCACAGACTCGATCGAAACGGTGCTTTCGCTGACCGACGGACTGGTTATGATCGACACGATGGACGGCAATGTGATGACCATGTCCTCCAGCTTTTCCTGTCCGGACTGCGGAATCAGCATAGAAGAGATCGAGCCCAGAAGCTTTTCGTTCAATAATCCCTTCGGAGCGTGCCCTGTGTGCGCGGGCCTCGGATATAAGATGGAATTTGACCCTGAGCTGATGATTCCGGATAAAAGTCTCTCTATTTCGGAGGGCTGTATCGTCGTACCCGGCTGGCAGAGCTCTTCCGAAGAGGGAAGCTTTACCAACGCGCTTCTGAAAGCGCTGGCATCGCGGTACGGATTCAGCCTTGATACCCCCTACGGCAAGCTTCCGAAAGAAGTCCGGAAGATGCTGATTTCCGGCACCGGCGGAGAGGAGGTCAAGGTTCACTACCGGGGCCAGCGGGGTGAGGGCGTCTATGACGTGGCT
>CADBRO010000269.1 GCA_902797075.1 uncultured Lachnospiraceae bacterium | reverse complement strand
TCAAAGGTTTTTTCGAGTTTTTGCTATGTGTTTCACTGTTCAGTTATCAATGTTCTGACTTGATTGTTTCTGTCGTTGTCATCAGCGACAGCTTTGTTAGAATATCAAATAATCAATTTGATGTCAACACCTTTTTTTGAAAATTTTTTTGTTTTTTTCAACGGCGCCTCATAAGGAATTGTGAACCCTTTTATTTCAATGAATCAGCAGCTTTCGGATACCCATCGCGAGCAGATTGTTTTCGTATAGAAAGGTAAGGAACGGGCTTGCCGATACCTGTTCGGCTGCACTCACCCCAATTCTTGTAAATGAAAGAACAGAGATAAGTCCGAGTACGATCCACACAAAAATCACTCCTCGAAAAGCACCGAGCGGTATACCCAGGATATGATCCAGAGCTTTAACCGCCTTATGCTTTTTCATCCTTGTAAATATAATATAGATAATAAGCCATGCAATTGCCGAAAGTATAAAGGTTGTTACCGCCGCGCAAAGGCCCATCAGATAGTCCGTCATCTGATCCGCTTCAATCGTGTTTACCCCTGCTATGCTGAGCGCCAGTCCGACTGCCGCTTCCGCTGCCTCGCCGGCATTTGTGACGCCGTCGAACCCGGTTCTTGCGCCGCCATTTTCAACAAATTCAACGCTCTTCTTTGTAAAATAGCCCTGCAGATTCTCGCTGCCTTTGAACAGCTCTTTCATCTTAGGCGTCACAAGAGAAGTCGTAAGAATCACAAGAACAAGAAACATCATTGAAAACAGCGTTCCGAGAAAGCCCTTCATGAATGCTCTGATAATTACGATCGCGAGATAAGCGATTACAATAATCGTCAGAAGGTTCATATATCTAATCCTCCATCTCGTGCGCGGTGCGTGAGGAGCTTGCTCCCGCGGTGCGCGCGCGACTCCACAATCTCGTGCGCGGTGCGCGAGGAGCTTGCTCCCGCGGTGCGCGCGCGACTCCTTCTTCTAATGCAGACGGATGACTTCCATTTTCTGGTCGGTAAGAACCAGTATTCTGTCACCGCCCGTCTTCAGCGCATCAGAAATGCTGCCCTCCTTCAGGCGCCCCCTGAAACGGATTTTACCTCCCGTACTCACGACGCAAAACTCGGAGTGGTTGCTGAAAATAACCTCGTCACCGCAGACGCGCACCCGCTCATACGCAATATCTATATAGGAAGTTGACTTGATATTGCCGTTTGTGGAGTAAATGCTCATCAGATAGCGGTGCGACCGGTCGCTGCTTCTCGTGATAATTCCGAGATTGCTTCCGTCGTGGAACACACTGCAGATATCATCTCTTATGGCAACACTTCTAACCTCTTTCGGTGCCGACGAGCCCTTAATGATCGTAAATCCGCTGTCCGTAAAAACCGCGCATTCACTGCCCTTAAGATAACATACCTCGGGTGCGAATATACCGGGATAGCTGAACTCGGCCGTCAGGTTGTTCTCCCTGCCTTTTCCGCCATCGCCGAAATTATAGAACCTGACCGTCGTTCCCGTAACGCCGTCCGACGCAGTCAGGTACGCGACCGCGAGAAGCAGTCCGTTGTCCGAAAGAGAAAGAGACACGGGATATCCCGGATTGGTGATCGTCGATTCACCCGCCGCGATCATTTCCCCGTCTTTCGTATAATAGACAAGGGAAGTGTTCTCTCCGTCACGCAGAAGTGCTGCAACCGTATCTCTTCCTGATACGCAGGCCTTCAGAATCGGTTTCCCTGCAGTAAATGACCCGATATGATTCCGCACGTCAAACAGGTAGATACTGCTGCCGAGCTGATCATAAATCAGAATCTGTCCGCTTCTCACGTCGATTTGAGGATTTTCCATAGAAAATGAAACAGTCCACACCGTCTCAAGAGCCCTGTTAATCAGAGCGGCGCCGTCCTGTGAATACTTCACCACATAGCCGTCGGCGAATTCAAAGCGCGATACGCTGTCTGTCTTATTCTCTTCTTTTTCAACCACATACCCCGAATAGGTCCGGTTGGCCGCAGCGTCCCTGATCGCAATGCTGAGCAGCACAACAATAACCACGACTGCCGCCGTGGCTGCATATCTCAGTTTTTGATTAGAGGATCGTCCGTCCTTCAAGTGCTCTAAGAAGCGTGACTTCATCAACATTTTCCAGGTCCCCTCCGACAGGGACTCCGTTCGCTATTCTTGTTACTTTTATTCCTGTAGGTTTGATCAGCCGGCTGATATACATCGCGGTTGTCTCGCCTTCAAGCGTTGAATTTGTTGCAATAATTACTTCATCGACATCTGCTTCCAGCCTGACCATCAGTTCTTTCAGCCGTATGTCCCCGGGTCCGATCCCGAGCATGGGAGAAATGGCGCCGTGCAGTACGTGATACACCCCTTCGTACTTGCCGGTCTTTTCGTAGGCCGCGAGATCCCGGGGTGTCTCCACTACCATTATCATACGGTGGTTCCGTTTCGGGCTTGAACAGATCGGACACTTTTCGCCGTCGGTCAGCGTATAGCACTCGGAACAGTACCGCACATTTTTCCGGGTTTCAAGCATTGTTTCCGAAAGCCGCTTAACCTTTTCCTCCGGCATGCTGATAATGTGAAATGCGAGCCGCTGCGCGGTCTTTGTTCCGATGCCCGGAAGAACCTGCAGCTGCTCGATCAATTCACTGATCCGCCCACTAAAATAGTCCACTGCCAAGGCCTCCCATGCCAAAGCCGCCTCCGAGGCCTCCCGTAAGAGAACTGACTGAAGCAGCCTGTTCATCTTCTATCTGCTTCATCGTCTCACGAAATGCCGCGACAATCATATCCTCGAGGGTCTCGACATCCTCCGGATCAACTGCGTCCTGGTCAAGCTTAAGCGATATAATCTCGCGTTTTCCGTTCATGACAAGCTTTACGGCACCGCCGCCCACCTGCGCGGAAAACTCTTTCTCTTCCAGCGCTTTCTGCTGTTCTTCCATCTGGCGCTGCATTTTCTGCGCCTGCTTCATCAGATTGCCCATGCCGCCGGGCATGCCGCCTCCAAATCCTCCGCCGCGTTTCGCCATATATAATTCCTCCTTTTCGATTGGTCCTTCTGCCTTTTCTACAGAAGACTGTCGGCATCATCTTCCTCTTCAAAAGAAATACCGAGTTCTTCAAGCTGCCGGTCCACATCTACCGTCTTCAGCTGCGCGCTTCTGTTCTCTTTTAAATGAAGCTCAACATCGATGTGCTTTCCATACTGTTTTTCCAGAAAGCGCTCGATTTCCTCCCGATACTCGGGGTGATCCACAAGAACCCTGTTCATCTGCTCCGAGTATTTCGTACTTCGAAGCTCGATGTACAGTTTATTCTCCAGGGTTTCCGCATTATACTGCGGAACCGCTTCCGCCTTCAGCTGCGCCCTGACAGGTCCTTCCGGCATGGCCGCGACCAGCCTCTTCCAGTCGGCACAGATCTGCCGAAGTTCAGCCGGAGCAGCATTTGGAAGCACCGTCATTTCTTCATCCCGGACGTCATCATCCTGTGACCTCGGGGGCATCGTAACGGAAATAGTTCCGCCCGCAATCATATCCGCTGCCTCTTCCAGTCTCTGCTCCAGCCGTCGGATTCTTCCGCTGAGCGCGTCAGAAGAACGGTCTCCCTCCGGCTCGGCCAGCATGATCAGCGTCACTTCGGCCAGTATTCTCG
>CADBRO010000268.1 GCA_902797075.1 uncultured Lachnospiraceae bacterium | reverse complement strand
GCGGAATATCGAAAATCGACATTTTCACCGATGTAAATATCGCCTGCTGCCAGGGCGCGATCCAGGCGTGCAACGACGGTATTCATCTTGTAACGGAGATGATTCCCTACGAGGTTCATGCCGTCAAGGCGGCTGCTGCCGAGAAAATCCGGCTGTTCCAGGGAAAAATGTAATCCCCGTTTTTCAGTATCAGTGTTTAAAAGGTATGAAAAAAGGCTTTAAGCGAATCCGCTTAAAGCCTTTCTTAGTGTTTAGATCAGATCTCGTAGATCCAGCCTTCCGGTGCTTCGATGCGGCCCATCTGGATACCGGTGAGTGTATCGTAGAGCTGCTTCGTCTTCGGACCCATCGCTTCCATACCGCTCGGGAATGCGATTTCCTTTCCGTGGTCATAAATTTTTCCTACGGGCGAGATGACGGCAGCAGTTCCGCACAGTCCGCATTCTTCAAACTCCGCAAGTTCTTCAAGCGGAATCTCGCGTTCCTCAACCTCCATGCCGAGATAATGTTCCGCAACGTATTCGAGCGAACGTCTCGTAATGGAAGGAAGAATGGAGGGAGATGCAACAGTGACAAACTTGTTGCCCTTGATGAAGATGATATTTGCTCCGCCTGTTTCTTCGACCTTGGTCCTTGTAGCTGAATCAGGATAGAGGTTCTCCGCAAATCCCTCGGCGTGCGCCTGAACGATAGCGTGAAGGCTCATCGCGTAGTTGAGGCCTGCTTTAATGTGTCCGGTTCCACGCGGCGCTGCGCGGTCGAAATCCGCGATCTTAATGGTGAGCGGTTTTGCTCCTCCCTTAAAATACGGACCGACAGGAGTCGTGAGGATACGGAACTGATATTCCTTAGCCGGCTTTACGCCGATAACAGGGCTTGATCCGAAAATATACGGACGGATGTAAAGAGTCGCTCCCGAGCCGTAGGGCGGGACGAAGCTTTCGTTGGCCTTTACGGTTTCCTTTACGGCCTCGATGAAGCGATCCTTCGGAAATGGCGGGATCTCAAGGCGAAGAGCGGAATCATAAAGTCTGTCTGCGTTAAGGTCCGGGCGGAACGTGACCATTCTGCCGTCTTCGGTAGTGTAAGCTTTCAGTCCCTCGAATACCGTCTGTGCGTACTGAAGCACGCCTGCACACTCCGAGATCGTGATGCTGTGGTCAGAGGTGAGCCTGCCTTCATCCCAGCTGCCGTCCTTGTAATCGGAAACGTAGCTTTTCTCGGTCGGGATGTAGTCAAATCCGAGATTTCCCCAGTCGATGTTCTGCTTTTCCATAATAATCCTCCGATTAATATACTTTTTCATAATTATAATCACGTATGTGAGAAATTCAAGAAATGTTTCATTATTTTGCTGCGTATTTTTTTAAATAGATGATATAGACGACGAAGGCGCAGACGGTAACGGCGATCGAAGCGATGCCGGCCGCAGGGATTTTCGGTGCGGCAAGCAGCAGGCAAAGCTCGTCGATGAGAAGAACAATACACAGGATCAGCGTCGCCCGCATGAGCTTCGGCTTATCGTATGCATCGGTTGATCCGCCTGATTTCCCCCCGAACAGATTCAGGAGAAGTTCGCCGTTTCCGGTAATCAGCATTACGATACTGATTATGAGGACGGCGAGGATGAAAATGTCAAGAAAATTAAGAGCCATTGATGCGACCTCCATCAGCCAAACGGCTGTGTGATATTTTATAAAACCGTTTTCTATTTTATCTTATCGGACTTTGAACCGCAAGGCGTGAGAAGGATATGGAAATATTGACGCTTTTATCCTTAAGGCCGGCTGTTTATTTGTAGGAAGTGTGAAACTTTGGCCGCTTTGTTTGACATTAACGGAAATCAAATATAAGATTAAAGTGCATAAGATAAAACAACAGGAAGAGAAGATGAATCAGTACGAGGCGATTTTCCTTCGAAAATCGATAAGACAATTTAAAATGGAGCCGCTGGACACGCGGATTCTAAAAGGAATTGCTGAGTTCTACGAGAGCATCGCACCGCTGTTCCCGGGTATTGAAACCGAAATCGGAATCACGGAAAATACGGAAGACAGGAAGCTGCTTAAGGGGTTTTTCGGCGTCCGCGCGCCGTATTACCTTTCTGTTTATTCGGAGAAGCGGGACAGAAGCGATATGAACGCGGGGTATATCGCCGAACAGCTCTGCCTATATATGATGACGGTGGGCGTCGGAAGCTGCATCTGCCGTTATGATTCCCTCATCAATGTGCCGAAAACGCGCGGCAACAAGGAATTTGTCGTTCTGATCGCATTCGGTCACCCGAAGGGTACTCTGATGCGAAGGCCGGACGAGGCAGCGAGACTGCCGATGAAAGAGCTTTGCGTTTATAAGGATCAGCCGAGCGGATGGATGACGAAGACAATCGAAGCGGCCAGACTTGCGCCTTCCGAGGGCAACCGGCAGCCGTGGAGATTTGTTGTCGTAGGCAACAGGATCCATATTTTTATTCGTCATGGCAATATGGACAAGCCGAAAAAATGGGATGAATTTGACTTCGGCGTCATGTTCTCTCATATCGCCGTCGCGTCAGATGAGCTGTGGCTCGATGTGGACCTGATCCGGCTCGACAATATCAGTCAGAAAAGCTTCAGAATGAACCAGTATGTATTAAGTGCTATCGTAAGGGTTCCTGAGTGGCGCGCCCATGAGCAGAAGTGACAGTGTCCGTCAGGATACAATGGTGATTTTGTACGTCAAAACTGGTTTTTTCAGAGATATTTCCAAGGTTATGACAAAAATAGCAGGTGCTTTTTACTAAAGCGTTGACAGAGAATCCGGACAAGTTTATAATGCTAAAGTGGTTCAAGAAAAACGAACCATTTAACGCGCGAGTGGCTCAGCGGTGGAGCACCACCTTGCCAAGGTGGGGGTCGCGGGTTCGATCCCCGTCTCGCGCTCGAGGGAGGGTTC
>CADBRO010000267.1 GCA_902797075.1 uncultured Lachnospiraceae bacterium | reverse complement strand
TATGTGCGGAAGCATTACCGGGAGAAGCTGTATCTTGACGAGATCGCCGATAATCTCGGATTAAGCCCGGGATATCTCTCGAAGCTTTTTAAGAAGGAGACCGGCATGTGCCTGCAGGACTATATCAATGAGGAGCGGGTGGCGCGCGCGGCCAACCTGCTCGTGTACTCGGAGCTGCCGCTTGCAGAGATCGCGGCCTATGTGCATTTTCCGAATCAGAGCTATTTCGGAAAGATCTTCAAACAGTACAAGGGGATGACGCCGAAAGCGTGGAGGGACCGATACAAGACGGCGGAGTTCAGAGAGACAAAATGAAACAAGCGCCTTTTTTATGCAGCCCGTTACTTGTTTTGCTTGCGAAAAGAGAACGGAGATTTTATACTTGCTCCGAAACGGAAGCATGCGTGAGGAAAAGATCATATTATTCCGGAGGAAACGTCAGATGAAGATTTATGACAGCAGCTACATCACGGCATCATTTGAAAATGCGGATATCTGCCCCGTATTCCGGCGGCAGTTTCACTCGGAAAAAGAAATCGCGGGCGCTTCGCTTGAGATCTCAGCGCTCGGCGTCTATGAGGCCATGATCAACGGAAAGCGTGTCGGAGAGTTTGTCCTCGCGCCGGGATGGACATCCTATGACAAGCGCCTTCAGGTGCAGACCTATGACGTAACCGGTCTAATCCGCGGGGACAATGATCTCCGAGTGACCGTCGGCCGCGGCTGGTTCCGCTCGCCGATGCCCGGCTTTACGGATTCGGATGATAAACACAGGCGGTATGCTCAGCCCTGCGGCCTGATCGCTGTGCTGACCCTTAAGTACGCCGACGGATCGGAGGATATAATCCGGACAGATGAGAGCTGGGAGTGCGGTGAGAGCGCGGTCCGCTTCAGCGAAATTTATGACGGGGAAACATACGACGCCTGCTTTGAGACGGAAAAATGGCTTCCCGCGCAGCTTCTTGACTGGAGCCATGAGATCCTCATTCCGCAGGAGGGAGAGGAGATCCGCGAAGTCGAACGGGTCGCTGCGAAGCGCGTGTTTGTGACACCGAAAGGCGAGACGGTCGTCGACTTCGGCCAGGAGGTGACCGGCTATGTGGAATTCAGTGTAAATGCTTCCGCTGGCGATGCGGTCCGCTTTGACCACGCTGAGGTTCTGGATTCCGACGGGAATTTCTACAACGCCAACTACCGCTCCGCAAAAGCGGTTGCTGAATATATCTGCCGGGATGGAGAACAGACGTGGCATCCGCGCCTTACCTTCTTCGGATTCCGCTATATCCGCCTGCTTGATTTCCCGGGAGATCCGCGGACAGAGCAGTTCACGGCTGTTGTAATCTGCTCCGACATGGAACAGACGGGAACGGTATCCTGCGGCGATCCGATGCTGAACCGGCTGTTTTCGAACATTTTCTGGGGACAGCGCTGCAATTTCGTTGACGTGCCTACCGACTGCCCGCAAAGAGACGAGCGGCTCGGCTGGACCGGAGACGCGCAGGTGTTCGTCAAGGCCGCAAGCTATAACTATGACGTCGAGAAGTTTTTCCGCAAATGGCTCCGCGATCTTGCGGCTGACCAGAGGCCGGACGGTGAAGTCGGACAGGTGATTCCCGACATGCTGCCTGAGATGCCGGGCTCCGCGGCGTGGGGTGACGCGGCTGTCATCTGCCCGTGGCAGATCTATCAGACCTACGGCAGCACAGCTGTTCTTCACGATCAGTTTGAGAGCATGAAAGCCTGGGTGGATTTTATCCGCTCAGTAACGACTACTCCGGGACTCTGGACTGATCATTTCCATTACGGAGACTGGCTGGGACTCGACGCCCCGTCCGGAAGCTATAAGGGATCGAGCCGCGAAGAACTGATTGCGACCGCATTTTACGCATATTCCACGGGGCTTGTGATTAAGACGGGAAAGATTCTGGGCAGGGATGTGACTGAGTACGAGAATCTCTACGGGGAGATCACCGCGGCATTCCATAAAGCGTATCCAGAGTATCTTACCCAGACGGAGCACGTCATCGCGGTGCGCTTAGGGCTCGCGGAGGATCCGCAGAAGACAGCGGATGCGCTGGCGGAGATGATTGTACGGGACGGCACGCAGATCAAAACCGGGTTTGTCGGTACGCCGTATCTTCTGCATGTGCTCAGCGACTACGGACACGCTGATCTGGCATGGAAGCTGCTGCTTCGGAAGGAGTATCCGTCGTGGCTCTTCTCGGTTCGCCAGGGTGCGACGACCATCTGGGAGCACTGGGACGGCATTAAGGAAGACGGGACGTTCTGGAGCACGGATATGAATTCCTTCAATCATTATGCTTACGGCTCGGTGATCGACTGGGTGTATGAGAAGGCAGCAGGCATCTCCCACAGGGAAGATGCCGCGGGTTTTACGAGCCTTGTCTATGAGCCGCACGCGAACCCGGAAATCGGCTTCCTTAAGGCGGAACTGAGGACAAGGAACGGCCTCGTGCGGAGCTCGTGGACCTGCGGAGAAGAAGGGGTGCGGTATGAGCTTGAGACGCCGGTTCCGGCGGAGGTGATCCTGCCGTCAGGCAGACGGACGGTGGAACCCGGGAAGTATATTTTCTGGGAGAATTGATAAGGAAGCGAACTGAAGGCAGTCTGCGCTCAGTTCGCTTCCTCAGGGCGGCTCTTGCCTTTGACATAAACAGTGAACGACAGTAAAATATAAAGAAAACCGTAAGCTTGTATGGATGCCGTTTCGGTGCTGCCTGGGCGATTGGATTATTTTGACGGGAGGCGGTAGATATGGCATTTTTCAAGCAGCAGGCCACGGATATGACGAAGGGGAACCCTGCAAAGATGATCATGATCTTTGCGGTCCCTCTTTTTATTGGAAATGCGTTCCAGATGCTCTACAATACCGTTGACACCATGGTGGTCGGCCGGTTTGTGGGGCCGCACGCGCTCGCTGCCGTCGGCGGAGCCGGGGTCAGCTACAGCGTTATGCTGATGCTGATCAACGGATTTATGGGCGGAGCCTCGGTGGTCATCGCGCAGGCGTTCGGTGCCGGCGACAGGGATGCGTTAAGAAGAGACTACGCGACCTCATGCATCATCATCGCCGCGACCGGTCTTATTTTCACTGTTCTTGGCGAGCTGCTCGCGATGCCGCTGCTTACGGTACTTGCGACGCCAAAGGATGTGATATACGATTCCCTTCTTTACCTGCGGGTTATGTATCTCGGTATTCTGGCGACAAGCTTTTATAACGGGTTTGCCTCGTTCCTCCGGGCAGTCGGCGATTCAACGACGCCGCTCATTGCGCTTGTGATTTCAAGCTGCTTAAATGTCGCGCTCGATCTTATCTTTGTGGTCGTTTTCGGGCAGGGCGTCTCAGGCGTCGCCTGGGCGACAATTATTTCCCAGGCGGTATCCGGCTTGTATTGTTTCGTGAGCATCAACCGGCGAATGCCGGAGTTCCGCCTGCAAAAGGGAGAACTCCGCATCGACCGCGGCGCGGCGGCGGAGATGTTCCGCATCGGCGTTCCGGCCGCATTTTCATCCGCGGTCGTTCAGCTGTCGGTGATGCTGATCCAGCGGGCGGTGAATTCCTACGGATCGACGGTGCTGGCGGCCTACACGGCTGAAGGAAAAACCGGTCAGATCTGCTTCTGCCTCAGCTATTCCATCGGACTTGCGACCGGAGTATTCGTCGGACAAAATAAAGGCGCGCGCCTTTTCGCACGCGTCAGAGAGGGGCTTCACGCGGGGATACGGATCAGTCTTTTGTATCACGCCGCGATTGCAATTCTTATGCTGATTTTTACAAGGCAGCTGCTGGGGCTTTTCACGACGGATGCGGATGTTCTGGCGATCGGCAGTGAGATCCTGAGGATCAACGCGTTCGCGTCCCCGCTTTTAGGGCTTAATTTCGTATTTCAGAATTTCCTTCGAAATGTATCCGACGTAAGGCCCACGATCTGGATGAGCAGCGCCGAGGTCCTTGCGAGGGGAACCCTGCCCTACGCGCTCGGCGCAAAGGCAGGGTATCACGGTGTCTGGTTCGCGACGCCGATCGGCTGGCTGCTGTCCCTCTTCATAGGAATTGCGCGTTACCGGTCGGGCATATGGGAGAAAAAGGGCGAAATCAGTCATCTTCCTTCGGGAAATTGAGGGCCAGCTTCGCGAACAGATCCTCCAGATCAAGTCTTGCGTTCATCCGGTTGTAGACGCGGATTGTTCCGTTTCCCGCGCCGGGGATGTAGGTCATATCGGGAGCGAACAGCGGCCGGTCGATGATATCGTACACGTCGTCCTGCTCCAGCTCCTCAAGAAGCACGGAGATGACGCCCTCGTCCCCGAGGCTCCAGCTCTCGCCGTGGGGCCAGTGCGGGATAAATGCGAGCTTTTTGTTGAGTTCCACCATCTGCCGGAACAGATATTCCCCGATTTTTCCGTGGGGCTTTACCTTTAACTGCAGCTCGGCAAGCGTCACGGTGAACTGCTTGTAAGCGGTTTTCGGGACCTGCCAGACTTCCATGGGAGACGAAAAGAGAATGTTCGCCGCGTGGACGTCCTGGCCGAGATTGAATTCCTCGCCGCCTTCCGGATAGGAGCCGCCTCCGATCCAGATGGCGGTCATTTTTTCGCAGATCCGCGGCTCAAGAAGGATCGCCGACGCGAGATCCGTAAGCGATCCCTGAAGGCCGATAAAAAGAGGACGGTCGTCGTCTCTCATCGCCTCCTCGATGATGAACCTGGCTCCTTCGGAGTCCTGCGGGGTCTTTTCGTCGACGAGGGGAAGGTTTGCGCCTTCATATACCGGGTACTTTCCGGCGAGGTGCATGAGGTCGAGAATCAGGTTGATTTCCTTTACGCTTTCCTTCGCCGTCGTTCCCTCCGGATATCTTCCCATGCTGAAATTAAAATGCGCTCCGACGATACCGCGGACATCCAGCTTATCCGTCATGAGAACATGCGCGATGGTGAACTGGTCGTCCGCTTCGTTTTTCGCGTCGGTGTGGCAGATAAAGCGATACCTTTTTTCATTCGGGACTTCAAATTCATATGTGGGCCACATAGAGGCCTCCTTTCGTCAGGAATTTGTTTTGATGGGCGTTCTGCTGTCTGCGTGAATATGGAGCCGGCGGCATAAATCGTCCGAAATTGCCTGAAGCGCCTTATGAAACTGATTATAACATCACAGAACCGCAGGATACATACGCAAAGGTACCGTTTAGGCGATATATCCGGAGAACAGAACAGCCGCCGGCATTTCCTGTTGTCGGAGGAAACACCGGCGGCTGCGATATAAGGATTCAGATGATAGATATTTGCGCTTTATTATGCGACGTTCTTGATGCCTGCGCAGTAGGTAAGAATTCGGGCCGCGTCGCGGGGCTCGGAAAAGCTGAGCTCGATTTCACGGATTACTGCGTCTTTAAAGGTATCGGCGACCAGCTTTAAGTTTTCTTCGTGTCCTTTTGCCGTGAGGGAGATCTCGCGTCCGCTTTCAGTGATAACGCTGACGGCGCCGTCGCATTTTGACAGGGTATTGAAAAAGCTCTTTGTGTCCGCAATATGATAAAGTTTCATGATCTGCTCCTTTCTGATTTCCGGCTTTTATGATCATCGCCCCTGATGGGCTTCTTTGTTTCTGGCTATATTATCCCTGAAAAAAGGCGGCCGGACAAGGAGGCGGCGGGACAGGAAGTATAAAAATAAGGACTCCGGCAAATGGACGCGGCAGGCAGAGGAAAAACTTGAATTACCGGTGAAATCATGGGATAATTTTGAGACAGGATAGAAATATACATACGCTTATTATAAAAATAAGGACTTAAAGTGACATGATATCGTCTTACGAGTTCAGATCGGATGAAAACAGGAAGGAACAGGTTCCCCACACGCCGGGATCACTTTCCTGCATCTGCAAGAGAACAGAATACGCGAAGTGTCCCGGGAAATATATCCCCTGGCACTGGCATAAGGAATTTGAAATCACCTATCTGAAGAAAGGACGGGCTGAGTTCCGTACTGCCGACGACCGGTTTGTCCTGCCGCCCGGCGGAGCGGTGTTTATGAATGCAAATGCTCTTCATGAGGTTCAGTCAGTGGATTCGTCCGATGATGCCATATCGTACACGCTCTTTTTTGACGCGGATTTTCTTACCGGCGGATATGGAAATCTCTACAGCCAGAAGTACGTGGAACCGGTATCGGCCTGCAGGAAGCTTTCCTATCTGATCTTTGATCCGGGGACTCCCCCGGGTATCAGAATGCTTGGCCGCACGCTCGATATTCTAGAGCTGTTTGCGAATGAGCCTTCCGGGTACGAATTCGAGGTGAGAGCGGAACTCTGCCGGCTGTGGATGGATCTTTTCGGGGCGACGGAGACGGTCCGGAACGGAACGGGACGCGAAAATATGACGGATTCCGAGCGGATCAAGCGCATGATCGGCTTCATCGACGATCATTATCACGAAAAGCTCATGCTTTCGGACATCGCTGCAGCGGCGGATATCGGCAGCCGGGAATGCACGCGCTGCTTTTCAAGGACGCTGGGCGTCTCGCCGATCGAGTATCTGAACCGCACAAGGGTCCGGGCTGCCGCCAGGATGATCCGCGAAACGGGCGATCCTATCAGCCTGATTGCCGAACGGTGCGGGTTTGCGTCGGACAGTTATTTCGGGAAGCTTTTCCGTGAGGAGACGGGAAGCACGCCGCGGGACTACAGAAAAGCCGATTTCTGACGGGATGTTTGAGGAAGCGGCAGAGATATTGAAGAAATCAGTGGTTAGTAAAAGAAACGGAAAGGAAAAACGGACTGCCATGCCTGTATTTTTCTCTATACTTGCGGTTTTACTGCTT
>CADBRO010000266.1 GCA_902797075.1 uncultured Lachnospiraceae bacterium | reverse complement strand
GGCTCAAAAACCTCTGCATCAAAGCCGGCAGCAGATAAAGCGGATTCTAAACGCAAAAAAGCCGCGGCGTCCGGCGATATTTCTGAAGAAGCAAGGAAAATGGCGGATGCCATCATTTCCGGAAAGTCAACGGATGAAGCGGATAATGAGCTTCAGGCTGCCGAAGCTGATATCGAGGTCATTGAGGCTGTAGAAGCCGTTGAAACTGAGGAAGACGCATCGGAATCAGCGACGGTCGATGAAATTAGTGCTGATAACGAATCTCCGGACGAAGAGGACTCCGATAACGAGGAAATATCCGCTTCAGAAGCTGAAATTTCAGAAGAAACAGGTTCTGAAGGCGAAGAGGAAGCCTCCTCTGACTCTTATTTAGAGGTGTCAGAATCCCCGGACGAGTCCATTTCAGAAAATGGAGCCGCCGGGAGCACTGCTTCTGCCGATGATTCCGAAAATCTGAGTGACAAAGGCATTGTCCAGATGAAAATATCCATGGTTGAGCCGAATCGCGCTCAGCCAAGGAAATACTTTGACGAGGACGCAATCGAGGAACTGGCTGATTCTATACGTCAGTTTGGCATCATCTCTCCTCTTCTGGTCCAGAAAAAGGACAATTATTACGAGATTATCGCCGGTGAGCGCCGCTGGCGCGCCGCAAAGAAGGCTGGACTTAAGTATGTGCCGGTGATTGTTCGCGAATTCTCGTCCCAAGAAGCTGTCGAGGTGTCGCTGATCGAGAATATTCAAAGAGAAGATCTGAATCCGATTGAGGAAGCCCGTGCGTACGAAAGGCTGACGATCGAGTACGGTCTTGCGCAGGAAGAAGTCGCCGGTCGTGTATCAAAAAGCCGCTCAGCCGTTGCCAACTCCATGAGACTTCTGAAATTATCAGCGGAAGTCCAGAAAATGGTTGAAACCGGCGAGCTTTCAGAGGGCCACGCAAGAACGATTATTCCGATCACCGCCCCGGATATGCAGAATGCTGTCGCCGAACAGATCATTAAAGAAAGACTTACTGTCCGTCAGACAGAAAAAATGGTGAAGGATCTTCTCCGTCCGGGTAAAAAGCCTGTCAGGATGCGTGATGAAAAGCGGAACGCTCTTCTTAACAGCCTGTCTGAGAACCTGAAGGCGGCACTCGGAACCAAGGTTATGATTCACCAGAGCGGGAAAAATAAAGGTAAAATCGAGATTGAATACTACTCCGACGCGGAACTGGACAGACTATACGAGCTGCTGCGGTCCGTGAGGTGACGCTGCGGGTGTAAGACATTTTAGAAAAGGAGAACTATGGACAGCTTGACGAATGCGCTCGGCATCAATGCCGGCGTGCTGATCATCCTCCTTCTGATTCTGGAAATTCTTCTGCTGATAGCGGTACTCGGAATGTCTATGAGAGTGCGAAGGCTTAACGCGAGATACAACAGTTTTATGAAGGGCCAGGATGGCATTTCTTTGGAAAAAGATATCGCCAGAAAGATAACGCGTATCGAAAAATACGCAAAAGGCATCGGAACGCTCGATTCTGTAATAGAAAATCTTACCAGCGTTCAGAAAAACAGTATTCATAAATACGGAATCGTTAAATACGACGCATTTGACGACGTCGGCGGAAAGCTGAGTTTCGTACTTGCATTCCTGGACGACCACGATACCGGGTTCGTGCTGAATGCGGTACACAGTAAGGAAAACTGCTTCCTTTACGTAAAGGAGATCGTAAAGGGTGAGTCCTACATTATGCTGAGCAACGAGGAAGTGGAGGCACTCCGGATTGCAAAGCGTTACGGTACAGATGATATTGTCGAATAGAACAAATGTTCGATATAATAAGACGAAAAGAAATGAGGCAAAACCAACATGATTGATATTAAGTTTTTAAGAGAAAATCCGGATGCGGTTAAGGAAAACATCAAGAAGAAATATGAAGACCACAAGCTTCCACTTGTCGATCAGGTTATCGAACTTGACCTGAAAAACAGAGCAATTAAGCAGGAAAAGCAGGCCCTTGAAGCAGAAACCAATAAGGTCTCCAAGCAGATCGGTGCTCTGATGCAGAGCGGCAAAAAAGACGAGGCGATGGCAGTCAAGAATGAAATCGCCAAGAACAAGGGCCGTATCAATGAGCTTGCCGAAGAAGAAAGAAATGTCGAAGCTGAGATTCAGAAGATCATGATGGTCATTCCCCAGATGATTGACCCCTCGGTTCCGATCGGGAAAGACGATTCTGAAAATGTCGAAATCCAGAAGTACGGCGATCCTGTCGTGCCGGATTATCCGATTCCTTACCACACGGATATCATGGAGAGCTTTAACGGCATCGATCTTGAAGCTGCCGGAAGAGTTGCGGGAAGCGGCTTCTACTATCTCATGGGCGATATTGCCCGGCTTCATTCTGCGGTAATCACCTATGCGCGGGACTTCATGATCGACCGCGGATTTACATATGTAGTTCCGCCATTTATGATCAGAAGCAATGTGGTCACCGGCGTTATGAGCTTTGATGAAATGGACGCTATGATGTACAAGATCGAGGGTGAAGATCTTTACCTGATCGGTACGTCGGAACACAGTATGATCGGCCGCTTTATTGACCAGATCATTCCGGAGGGCCAGCTTCCGCTCACCCTTACGAGCTATTCGCCGTGCTTCCGCAAGGAAAAGGGATCCCACGGCATCGAGGAACGCGGCGTCTATCGAATCCATCAGTTTGAAAAGCAGGAAATGATCGTCGTCTGCAAGCCGGAGGAAAGCCCGATGTGGTTCGACAAGCTCTGGCAGAATACCGTAGATCTCTTCCGCTCGATGGATATTCCGGTCAGAACGCTGGAATGCTGCTCCGGCGATCTTGCGGATCTGAAGGTCAAGTCTCTCGACGTTGAGGCGTGGTCTCCGCGTCAGAAGAAATATTTTGAGGTCGGCTCCTGCTCGAATCTCGGCGATGCACAGGCGAGACGCCTTGGAATCCGCGTCAAGAGCGAAGACGGCAAAACAAAATATCTTGCACACACACTGAACAACACGGTTGTCGCACCGCCGAGAATGCTGATCGCATTTCTTGAGAATCACCTCCAGGAAGACGGCAGTGTGACAATTCCCGAGGTCCTGAGACCTTATATGGGCGGCATTTCCGTGCTTACACCGAAGAACAGGAAATAATAATAATCGGGTAATATATGCATAATTATCTTGAATCAGTTGGTTTTCACCGAATAGTAAGTCACCGGGAGATGGACAGGCTCCTGCGGGATACGGTTCTTCATTATGACAAGAAGAGCCTGTTTCGCAATGAGGCGGGACGTGTCTACGGGGAGTTTTCAAAAGACTACGCTCCTGACATGGGCCTGACTGTCTGCGGTGAGTTTGATGATGGAGGAGATTTCCGGCCGGATTATACATTTCCATATTTCAATGGCGCGACCGTCAGCATGAAACAGGAAGTGGACTTCGAACGCCACGCCGGCGAGGATTCATACGCAGGTGCCTGCGAGGATCCCCGCATCGGTGCTACGATCATCTTCTATCTCAACAACATGGGAGAATACCGCAAAGCAGCAGGCAATAATCTGCTGAGCCCGGAAGCGCGTCCGATCAAGCTCTCCGCTCTCGCGAGGGAGGGAACCGTTCTGCTGCCCGTTTTTCAGGCAGAGAGGGACCGCACGAGGAACGCGAGTCTCAGGGAAGATCATTATAAACTGATCGCGGAAGCAAGAGGCGGCGATGAGGCGGCCATTGAGGCTCTGACTACACAGGATATGAACGACTATTCCGTCGTGTCAAAGCGGATTCAGAACGAGGATGTCTTCTCGATTGTCGATACCTGCTTCCTGCCGTATGGCATTGAATGCGATCAGTACAACATCTGCGGAAATATTATTTCATGCGAACGCGTGAAAAATGTTTATACCAGCGAGTTTGTATATCAGATGCAGCTGGAAACATGCGACCTTTGTCTCGATGTCTGCATAAATGAGGACCGCATTCTGGGAGTCCCAAGACCCGGCAGACGTTTCCGCGGACTGGTCTGGCTGCAGGGCGTCGTGCATTTTTAAAAAAATGCCGCATATGAAGGCTCAGCTGTGTCCGGACTGTTTTTGTGCGCCCGGTACGACAGAAAGATAATGCTTGAAAAGTGGGCATTTTTGTAGTTTAATAGTTTGAGGCAGCGGCATAGCCGCTGCGAATGTGTTTCTGTAGCTCAGCAGGATAGAGCGTCCGCCTCCTAAAAAGCAGGCGGTGCAGAAAGCCAGGATGAGTAAGGCGGGAACACTCCGGTTCGAACAGAGTCGGAAAATTACAGCAG
>CADBRO010000265.1 GCA_902797075.1 uncultured Lachnospiraceae bacterium | reverse complement strand
GGTAGCGGAATAAATCTGCATCAGAATATAGGAAGCACAGATCATAAGATAATACTTGTTTTTGATAAGCAGTCTGAACGCATCGATCAGGCTGTATTTTTCTTCTGCCGCTGATGCGTTCGCCGCCTCGTCGTCATCCAGCTCTTCAGGGGGCAGCTCTTTTACGGAAAAGACGGAGAGCGAGTTGGAAATGATACCGACGACCGCATAAATAATGGCGACGGTCCGCCATGCAGCGGCTCCTCCGCCGAAACGGGCGACGAGTCCGACAGTGATGGTCTGGATCAGCATACTGGTTCCGAAAGCGAACATAAAGCGGATCGAGCCCATCTGTACGCGCTCGTGATTGTTCTTGGTCACAAGAGCTGTAAGAGCGGAGTAGGCGATGTTGTTGGCGGTGTAGAAGCCCGCATTAAGAAGCGTGTAGGCGATGAAAAACCAGGCGTACTGTGCGGTGGCAGACATATCTGCGGGAATGCAGAAAATGGCGACGAGGCAGACCGCACAGCCGAAATACCCGTAAAACATCCAGGGGCGCGCCTTCCCCATTTTTGTATGTGTCTTGTCAATCAGGGAACCGAAAAAGATATCACTTACCCCGTCAAAAAGCTTCGATACGGCGATCAGCGTGCCGACAATTCCGGCGTTCATGCCGACGGTATCTGTCAGGAAGATCATGACGAATGCAGAGAGCAGCGCATAGACCACATTGCCGGCGATGTCCCCTGATCCGTATCCGACCTTGTTATACCACTTCAGATAAGTTTTCTCCTTCATATATTACCTCCGTCAATGATCAGCCGTCTCCGGCCTGATATAGAATGCAAAATTGTATTCACTGTCATCAACCCGATACTCCGGAGAAAGATCCGGTCCGCAGCTTTTCGAGCCGATTCCCGCTATTTTGTGGTCGATACAAAGAACCGTGCAGCCGCAGGGCTTAAGTTCATAGTTATGGGCTTTTGATTCCAGTTCCTCCTGGGTATAACAGGACGCATTGAAAGAAAATGTCTGATCATCAGCCGATGCTGCTGTAAGGATAAAGTCTTTTCCCGTGAGGCGTACGTAATCGCAGTCAAAGTGGCTTCCGTTTTCCTGCGGGCGGATGTAATCTTCGTGAAGATCTTTTACGGCTTTACGGAAGCATCCGTGCCGGCTGCTCCTGCATTTATCGATATAACTCTCGGACGGGCCAAGACCGAAGTATTCGGCTTTATCCAGCGAGGAATCAAGGAAGAGGCGAATGCCGATTCTCGGAAGAGTCGTGATTTCTCTGTCCTTTTCCGCATGGACATCCATACGGATCCTTCCGTCCGGGTAAATCCTGTATTCCGTCCTGAGGCGGAGAATGGGCTGCACCGACATGGCCGCTACGGACTGAAGGACGCTGATGACGGCGATGTCTCCTTCTGTTTTCGACGTGGTTTCGTAAGCCCGTGTGATCGTGTGATTCAGTCGTTCCCATTTCCAAAGGCTCTCATAGGGCCGGTCATTGTCGGTCGGCGCCCGCCAGAGATTGAAATCCACAGGTTTTTTCAGGATCTCCCTGCCGGCTGTCCGAAGAGACGTGAAGTTGCCGGTCAATGTATCGAGAACATAGAAAAATGTACTTCCCCGGATGATGAGATCCGTGCCGGATTCTGTTATGACCGGTGCAGCCTTTGATGAATCTGTTTCCGGACAGATGTAAGCAAGCGCCGTCTGATTTCGTCCGTCGGAATTCTGAAGACGAAACTCATCAAATCCGAGCACATGACCCGCCGGAATTCCCGCAAGCGCTTTCCGTAGGATGTAAGTGACGGTCAGGTAACACCTTCCTCTCTCGGGAACCGAAGGCTGCAGCGGTACGGAAGCATGCGCGTGCGGAGGCAGATCCGGAAGAGAGAAGATTCCATTTTCAAATTCCCTGTCGTCGATTATTACCCGCCAGTCTGCATCCACGATGTCTCCCGCATTGAGAAAGTCCCAGTAATTGCGGATAGTGAAGATGCCCCGTTCCGCATCAAAGGATCCGCGAAGAGGCCTGTAAACATTCTTATATTCGTAAAGACCTGTGTGCGGGGTGCGGTCCGGGTAAACCAGTCCGTCCAGACAGAAGTTGCCGTCATGCTGCAGCTCGCCGTGGTCGCCTCCGTACCAGTACATGGCCTTCCCATCGGTTGTGAGCCCTTTGAAAATGGCGTGGTCACACCACTCCCAGACAAATCCGCCGCAGAGACCGGGATACTGTTCGGTCAGCTCACGGTATTCCCTGAAGTCTCCGGGACTGTTTCCCATGGAATGGCAGTATTCAACGAGGAGCAGCGGTTTAACCGGTCCGTCTTTAAAATAGTCCCGGATTTCGTCGAAGGCCGGATACATTCTTCCGAAGAGATCGATATTCGAGACATCGTAGGTCCGGTCATCCGGCAGGTAGTATGCACTTTCGTAGTGCGTCAGTCTTGTCGGGTCTGTCTCCTTTGTCCACCGGAGTGCATTTTCAAAGGTACAGCCGTATCCGCATTCATTTCCCATGGACCAGACAAGAATACAGTGACGGTTGCGGTTTCTTAAAACCATGGAAGATACACGGTCCAGTGTGGCCGATGTGAAGGCCGGGTTGTCCGCAATCCGTTCATGGGCGAGACGCATGCGGGCAGCGTAGTCATCCTCCGTAAAGTAGAGCGGTGCCGTTCCGTGGCTTTCGTTGTCTGCCTCGTCGATCACATAAAGCCCCAGCTCATCGCACATCTGGTAGAAATAGGGGACGTTGGGATAGTGGCTGGTGCGGACGGCATTGAAATTGTATTCTTTGATCATCTTCAAATCGTTCAGCACACCGGCTTCATCGACGACGGAGCCGTAGAGCGGATCCGACTCATGCCGGTTGACACCGCGGAAGCGGATCGGGGAGCCATTTAGGAGGACGCGGCCTTCATTTACGCAGATTTGGCGGAAGCCGACGCGTTCCGTGATGCGCTCGTTCTCCGTCTCGATGATGAGTGTATAGAGGTTTGGCGTCTCCGCGTTCCAGAGCAGAGGGTCGATGATATCGAAATGGGCCTCCGACTGTCTGTTCATGGAAGCACAATGCATAAAGCCTCTTTCGGAAGCGCCGTTTTTTTCCTTATCTGCATCTGTTTCCCGATAAAGCCCGAGCTGAACCGGAATGGGGGTGCCGTTAAAAGTGAACCTGACAGTCAGGGATGCCGAACGAAAATCTTCCGAAAGACCGGTGGTGATGCAGTAGTCGGTGATATGATTTTGCGGACGGCGCATCAGGTAGACATCCCTGATGATTCCGGACATGCGGAACTTGTCCTGGTCCTCCAGATAGGAACCGTCGCACCATTTGAGGACAAGAACGCAAAGGACATTCTCACCGCTTCGGAGAAATCGGGTCACATCAAACTCGGAGGTGTGGTGCGTGACCTGGCTGTAGCCGATGTAGATGCCATTCAGCCAGACATAGGAGCAGGAATCAACCCCTTCAAAATGGAGAAATGTGCACGGCGCATCCGCGTCCGGCTCCCACATGAAGCGGCGGATGTATGCGCCGCAGGGATTCTTCTGCGGCACATAGGGCGGATCAAAGGGAAACGGATAGTGGATGTTGGTATATTGATTTTTGTCGAACCCGCGCATCTGCCAGCAAAACGGCACGGATTCCTCTGTCCATGATGTATCCGTCTTATAATCCGGCAGGTAGAACTCATCTTTCAGATCGTGGACATCAGAGTAATACCGGAATTTCCATCCTTTTCCGGTAAGCATCTGTATCCGGTCGGATTCCTTTCGCAGCTGCATTGTCCGGTATATTCCGGCAGACCGCGAGGTCGGAATAAAGTAGCTGTGGACAGGTACCGTGTTCTGGTGCAGTATATTCGGATCTTCATATAAGTTGGGAACCAGCATCAATGAAAACCTCCTTTTTAAGACTGCCGTACAATCTGCATTCTTTTATCATAGGGGCAAAACAGCCTGAATCATATAAACGAAACCGTTTATTTTCTGCACTAAACCGGGCGGCGGTGGCTATTGTAACCCTGAAAATGTAAAATCAGGATAAAGAAGCATATACTGATGTGACAGCAGGGGAGGTATGAGTAAACGACATGTATGTCAATTCCGGATATTACAAGAATTCAAGGCTTCCGTATCAGGAGAAAAAGAAAGCGCTGCGGATTACCAGTGCCGGCACGTATCAGCTGTATACATGGCCGAAACTTCCGACCTGGCGCCCAAAGGGGCGGATTGACTGGCAGCTTGTCTACATCACGGCCGGTGAAGGCCATTTTATACTAGACGGAAAGGAAGTGACTGTTCCGGCGGGAAATATGGTGCTGTATCAGCCAAAGCAGGAACAGCATTATTATTTCCTCGGAAAGGACAGAGCCTGCTACTGGTTCGTACATTTTACGGGCAGATTTGTCCGCAATATCCTGAAGAAATATGAAATACCGATGGACAGATATATTCTTCATACCGGGCTCTCGTATGAGTATGAGGATCTGTTCAGGAGAATGAGAGATGAACTTACGGACTGTGCATGGGGATACGAAGAGATTCTTACTTATCTCTTCCGGGATCTCTTGATTACCATGCACAGGAAAATGCATGATGATGAAATGCGGATTTCAGGTTTTCTCCGCAACGAGATGGATATAGCAAAAGAGTACTTCAGAGTGCACTACAATGAGGAGATTAATATTGAACAGTACGCCGCGTCCAGAAATATGAGTACCAGCTGGTTCGGAAAAAGCTTCACCGAAGATACAGGAGTATCGCCAAAGCAGTATATTCTGGAGCTCCGCATGCGCAATGCTCAGGTGCTCCTGGAAACGACGGACGGAACGGTCAGTGAGATCTCGAGGATCGTGGGATATGAAAATCCGATGTATTTCAGCCGGGTTTTCAGGAAAGCAAAGGGCATTTCGCCGGCCAACTACAGAAAAGTGTACAAAGAACATTATCTGAGTACGTTGCAGACGGATTTACAGGCACAGACACCGACAGGCTGAAGCGCAGCTGCCTGACCCATGCCATCGCGTTTTTTTCCGTGTGAAAATAATATTTGAGACCATTTTCTGAAAAATAACGGTTTGTGGATCAGGAGAGGGTAATGAGAAGCGCTTCACCTTAGGGTGAGGCGCTTCCTGTTCTTTCATGTACATTGGCCGAAAAAAATATTATACTGTTTAAAGGAGATGCGTCTTAAAAGGAGATACGCCGCTATGAGAAAAATAATGACTCTTCTTACAGTTCTTTTAACGCTTCTGTCATGCCGGTCCGTGCTTGCGGACGGCACACCCATGGCTTTTGAAGAAAGCGGCATAAGTATCGACTTCGAGGATGTTCTGAACGATTCAGAATACCTTGTTGATCTGTCG
>CADBRO010000264.1 GCA_902797075.1 uncultured Lachnospiraceae bacterium | reverse complement strand
GATTCGGACTGTTGAAGTATTCGATCTTTCCGCTTGCGATCAGCCGCTGCTGAACAGCCCTTAATGCCGGCGGCGATCCGCCGCCGACCATCAGCGTCCGGCCATAGAGGTCGTTTGCGGAAATCTGATTCTTAGCTGCGAGCGGGTCATCTCTTTCCGTAATCAGGTAAATCCTGCTTTCAAAGAGATCGTGAACCGTGACGCCGGCGACCTGTCTGGTCTGTTCCTTCAGGGCAAACAGGATATCGGAGTCTTCCTTCAGGAAAGATTCCATACCCCCTTCGTACTGAAAGACCGGCGTGACCTGGACTCCCGGTTCCTGCTTCTCAAACAGCCGCATGGCTTCCGGCAGGAAATACACGGCCTGGCGAACCATCAGGCTGATCGTGATATTGTCCTGATATTTGGCGCTGAAGTTCTGCCCCTGTTCGATCGCCCGCTTCATTTCCTGGCGCATCCCGGCAAGGTATGTCACGAACTGTGCTCCGGCCGGGGTGAGAGAAGCGCCTTTTCCGTTCCGGTCAAAAATCGTAAAGCCGATCTCCTCCTCCAGAAGCTTTATCTGATAGGAAAATGTCGGCTGGCTCACAAACATATTCTCTGCGGCACGGCTGAAGTTCAAGGTTCGTGCCAGTTCAATACAGTAGTCAATCTGCTTGGTTGTCATTGGAATCACCATTTCGTGCGCGGTGCGCGCGCGACACACCATTTCGTGCGCACATTTTTTTGAAATCAGGTATTTAATATTTAAATTGATTATATAGTGTTTAGATTGGACTTCGCAATATCATCATGAGAAAATAACACCAGAAAAAAGAAAAAACGCCACGAAAGGCGAGGCGTATAAGGAATCGCGCAAACTGCGTACTGAAATGGAGGATTTCATGATGGCTAAGACACTGATTGCATTCTTTTCAAGAGCTGATGAAAATTACTTCGCGGGAGCTATGAGATATGTGAAGGTCGGCAATACCGAGATCGTCGTAAACGGCATGAAAGAGATGATCGAAGAGGAGGCGCGTACGGAAGTCGATACCTTCAAGATTGAGATGAAGGATCCCTATTCACCGGTTTATATGACCTGCATCGACGAGGCTAAGAAAGACCTTCGGGCAAATGCAAGACCGGCGCTGGTCTCCCTGCCGGATTCCATCGATGAATATGACACCGTGATCCTGGCGTATCCGAACTACTGGGGAACCATGCCGATGGCAGTGTTCACCTTCCTGGAAAGCTTTGATTTCTCCGGTAAGACGATCCTTCCGCTTTGCACCAACGAAGGCAGCGGTATGGGCGGCAGTGAGCGGGATATTAAGAAAACCTGCCCGGGAGCGACCGTAAAGAGCGGCCTGTCTGTCACAGGGAGCGAAGCGGCAAATTCTGCCGGACTTGTAAAGAAGTGGCTTGCGTCAAACGGATTGATTTAAGGAGGCAATGCAAAATGGAACATATCATCTTAAACAATGAATTGGAATGCCCGGTAGTCGGCATCGGAACTTTTATGCTTTCTCCCGCAGAGGCGGAGAACAGCGTCCGGGAAGCGTTGAAAATGGGGTATCGCCTGATCGATACTGCCAACGCCTATGTAAATGAGAGAGCCGTAGGCCGCGGCATGAAGGACAGCGGCGTCGCCAGGGAGGAGATCTTCCTCTCCACGAAACTCTGGCCGAGTGAATATGAAAATGAGAACGCCGTTGACGAGACGCTCGAACGCCTGGGAGTGGATTATGTGGATCTTCTGTATATCCATCAGCCGGCAGGAAACTGGCTCGCGGGATACCGCCAATTGGAAAAGGCATACAAGGAAGGTAAAGCAAAGAGCATCGGCATTTCCAACTTCGAAGGAAAATACATCGAAGAGCTGCAGACGAAGTGGGAAATCGTCCCGCAGTTCATCCAGGTGGAGGCGCATCCGTATTTCACACAGAAAGAGCTCCGGAAGACCCTGGATAAATATGACATCAAGCTGATGAGCTGGTATCCGCTTGGTCATGGGGACAGATCATTGATCGAAGAACCCGTATTTGCCGAATTGGGAAATAAGTACGGGAAATCAGCGGCGCAGGTCATTCTCCGCTGGCATACACAGATGGGGTTTGTGGTGATCCCCGGCAGCAAGAATGTCGATCACATCCGCGACAATCTGGACATCCTTGATTTTCATCTTACGGATGTAGAAATGGCGGAAATAGCGAAGCTGGATAAAGGCGAGCGCTATTATCACCGCACGGATGAACAGCTGGTTCAGTTTGCCGGATGGAAGCCGGCATTTGAAAAAAAGTGATAGATTTCAAAACAGGGGCATATCCGCAGCGGGTATGCCCCATTTTCATACAGATTTCGAATCATCCTTTGCCTTGTCTGCATGGATTGGTGATTTTTCATTAATTGAGAAAAGTACCGGATCATGTTACATTTTAGAACAGAAGAAAAAAGGCTGAGGATCATGGTATGGAAATACGTTCAAAGTTCTTCCGGGATCTGACGACGCGGGAGCTTTACGAGATATTGATGAATTGGAGGTGTTTTTTATGGCAACACTGAAAGATATTGTAAAAGACCGCAGAAGCGTGCGTACATTTGACGGGAATCAGATCAGTCCGGAAGACAGGGCGAAACTGGAAGAATATATCAATGCGGGCATCTCTAATCCATTCGGCATTCCAGTGGAGTTCGTGCTCCTGGATGCCGAAGCGCACGGATTATCCAGCCAGGTGATTGTCGGGGAAAAACTGTATGTCGCAGGTAAGGTCGCGAAAGTTCCTTATGCGGATGTGGCTTTTGGCTATTCCTTCGAGAGACTGGTGCTTCGTGCCTGGACCATGGGGATCGGAACCACATGGATCGGCGGCACCATGAAGCGGGAGCATTTTGAGAAAGAAGCCGGACTTAAGGACGGGGAAATGATGCCCTGCGTCAGTCCGCTGGGATATCCGGCGAAGAAAAAATCCATCCGGGAAGCGATGATGCGGAAGGGCGTCGGCGCAGACAACCGGATGCCGGCGGAAAAACTCTTCTTCGACGGCAGCTTTGATACGCCGTTATCAGGGAAAATGCAGCAGGAGATCGCCGATCTGATTGAGGTCGTACGATGGGCTCCGTCCGCAGTTAATAAGCAACCGTGGCGGATCGTTCGCGCAACAGACAGTCTGTACCATTTTTATGAGAAGAAGGACAGAGGTTATGTCAGCGAGGCGACAGGGGATCTGCAGAAGATCGATGTCGGCATTGCGCTGTGCCATTTTGTAATGTACCTTGAGGAACAGGGGAAGAAGGCAGAGGTCCTGGTCAGCGACCCCGGTATCCATATCCCGGATGGCGTAGAATACATTGCTTCAGTACAGGTGGTGTGACCGTCGTATGGATAAATGATTGAGAAACGGCAAAACCCAGCGCGATAGAAAAGGTCATGAATAATCAGACGATCCAATACTATGATGAAAATGCCGACGCCTTTATCGCCGGTACGGAAAACGCGGATATGCAGGAATGCCGGGTGCGATTTTTGCAATATCTGAAACCCGGGCAGAAAATCCTGGATGCCGGCTGCGGGAGCGGCCGGGATGTAATCGCTTTTAGAGAAGCGGGGTATGAAGCAGAGGCCTTTGATGCTTCTGCGGAAATCTGCAGGATCGCGTCAGAGAAGACGGGAATAGATGTAAAACAGCTGCGTTTTGAAAAGCTTGACGGAACGGGTGAGTATGACGGAATCTGGGCCTGCGCGTCACTTCTTCATGTGAAACCGGCGGATCTGCCGGATGTTTTGCGGCGGCTTTACAGACTGCTGAAGCCGGGCGGCATTTTATATGCATCATTCAAATATGGGGCCGGAGAACGTGAAAAGGAAGGCCGGTATTTTAACGATTTAACAGAGGAACCTCTTCGAAAGCTCTTATCGGAGACCGGTTTTTCTATAAAGGAACTTTTTGTAACGCAGGATGTCCGTGCCGGCCGCAGTCAGGAGAAATGGCTGAATGCGATAGCCGGGAGACCGGCGCATGAGATCCGGAAATAATGAGTTTGGGGCGGGAATCGACCTCGGTCTGCCGGTTATGGTTGGCGGAGTTGTCGGATATTTTCTGTTCCTGAGAAAGAACGACGATTGAAATAAACTTCGGCTGCCAGGGAGAGCGGGATGACAACAAATCAGATATTATGGGCCAGAACAAAAGATGAACTCGTGAGATCGGTGGAACGGCTCGGATTTCCGGCAGATCTGGGAGAGGCTGTGGCAAAGCATCTGGGCAGTCCGAAGGCCATGAAGCGCATGATCTCTTATCTGGACTATGTGAAACCAACGAGCGGGGAGCTGATTGTGGACGAGATGCTGGCAATCCGCAGCGAGGTGGATGCCTGGAAAGAAAAGAAGGCCAGCGAGGAAGCGAACGCCCGGTACAATGAGATACTGAATTACGGCCTCGGAACGGAGGATGAGTTATGACCTATGAGGAAGCTGCAGCTGCGGTAACGCCCGGTCTGTACCGCCATTTTAAAGGGAATTATTACCGTGTGCTTTCGATCGCCCGGCACAGTGAAACAACAGAGCCGATGGTTGTTTATCAGGCTTTGTATGGAAATGGCGGGATATGGGTCCGTCCGGCAGACATGTGGGATGAAACCGTGGAACGGGACGGAAAAGTGTTCAGGCGTTTCGAACCCTTGGACAGGGTCGGACGTGTCGCTTTTTACGAGCAGATTTTTGATGAGGTTCGGAACATACCTCCGGAAGCAGCCTCCGGAGAAGAGATACAGATGAAAGTCCGGCTGCTGGATGAGTATTACACCTCCGGTGAGTGGCAGAAGGATTACGAAGCAGATGAAGCGGGATTGTTCCCGGCGGACATGAAGCGGGGCATATTGTCCCAGGACGGCCTTTATGATTTCCTGATGAAAATCACTTGACCCTGACGTTGCGTCATAGTTTATAGTAACCTTACCGAAGCAAGGGAGTGATGAATTATGATGACAGTAAACGAGGTAAGCAAGCTGACAGGAGTGAGTATACGCACCCTGCAGTATTACGACAGGATCGGGCTTCTTCATCCGTCAGGATATACGGAAGCAGGTTACCGGCTGTATGACGATGCGGCACTGGATACCCTGCAGCAGATCCTTCTCTTCAGAGAACTGGAATTCCCTCTGAAAGATATCAAGGAGATCATTGGAAGTCCGGATTTTGACAGAAGTAAGGCGCTTGGCCAGCAGATCGAACTTCTGAAGCTGAAGAAAGAGCATATAGAAAACCTGATCGACCTTGCTATCGGAATCAAGGCATTGGGGGTGAAACAATTGACATTTGACGCATTTGATACCAGAAAGATAGACGAGTATGCCGCACAGGCGAAGGCCTCCTGGGGTACGACGCCGGCTTATAAGGAATACGAAGAGAAATCCAAAGGCCGGACAAAGGAAGAAGACCAGAAGATCTATCAGG
>CADBRO010000263.1 GCA_902797075.1 uncultured Lachnospiraceae bacterium | reverse complement strand
TCTTTTATTGCCGTCGCTCTATTCCTGCTCGCTCTTCCATCGTTCGAGGAGCTCATAGATAATTTCCTCGATTTGTTCTCCGTCATACTCCGGGGGAAAGATCCGGTCGATCCGCTTGGATTTCAGGCTTACTTTTCTCCGGTAGCCATTCCCCAAAACCAGAGTTTCTGTACTGTCCAGCGTCAGAACATGATCTTCCTGATGCTCTTTCAGCTGTTGTGCTGTTCTTCCGGATGGCAGCTTTCTATACTGTCGAAAGATTTTCAATATCCATCCCTGTTCCTGTTCGTTTAAATAACTGAGCCAGTAACCTGCCTGTATTGTCAGTTTGCCGTTGTCAATCAGGTTCAACAGATCCTCGTGCAGATAACTCAGACGGATGTATCTATATACTTTTCTGGTGTTATCCCCATACTTTCTTCCAATCGCGTCTGATGTTAAATCGCCTTTCCTTCCCTGATGCTTCATCATCTCCATCTGGAGTCGGTAAGCCCTTGCTTTTTCACTGGGTAAAACATTTGTCCGTTGGATGTTGCTGTAGATCATAATATCCACCGCCTCCTCATCGGACATTTCACGGATCAGAACGGGAACCTTAAATAAGCCTGCGATTTCTGCCGCGTGCTTCCGTCTATGTCCGGAGATGATCTCATAGCCTCCGCCGGCCTTTGGCCTGACTGTCAGCGGAACCAGGATGCCTTTATCCCGAATACTCTGCGCCAGGTCAGCCATATCTTCATCATCGATGACATGAAATGGATGGTTCTCAAATTCATGCAAATCCTTGATCATCACTTCAACCGCATCTGCCTGTACCGGAGCTTCCCCGAAAAGATCATCATACGAATTCAGCTTGATCTCCGGCTTACTCCGTTTCGATGTTCTACCTGCCATCTCCTGTCACCTCCCCAGCCAGATTTCTGTATGCTTCCGCCACTTTCCCACGTGGATCATAAGTAAAGATACTGCAGCCGGATGCACTTGCTTCCGAGGCCCGCACCGAAAACGGAATCTGTGTCTGGAAGATCCGGATGTGATTTCCGTAGGTTTCATAGATCAGAGAAATGATCTCTTTCGCATAATTCGTCCTGGCATCTACCATCGACAGCAAAATCCCCTCCATTTTCAGTCTCCGGTTGATCTGCCTCCTTACCTTGCTTACCGTCAGAAGAAACTGTTCCAACCCTTTAGCCGGGAGATAGGCAGCCTGCACCGGGGTTATGATTTCGTCCGCCGCAGCAAGAGCATTGATCGTCA
Organism: uncultured Lachnospiraceae bacterium; assembly: GCA_902797075.1. GTDB lineage: Bacteria > Bacillota > Clostridia > Lachnospirales > Lachnospiraceae > Chordicoccus. Next base: position 4,802 of record CADBRO010000263.1, on the reverse strand, counting down.
GCATTCCGAGAGAAGGCATACAGTCGATGATGGTATAGGTGTATTGCTTCCGTAATTCCTGAATCGCCATTTTCAGAAACAGTTCTCTGCTCATCAGGTTCACCATGGAAACCTCAAGGCCGGCCAGCTCGATATTTCCGGGAAGCAGATCTAATCCTTCACTGTGATGCAGAATAGCCGTGCTGAAAGTTTGTGACAAATTGTCACAAAGTTCAGGATCCTCTACGTCCTTATCTCCAGTCATTGTCGCTTCACCCTTGTTTCCATATGTGCCAAAACCACGTGAGCCACTTTGTGACAAATTGTCACAAAGTTGAATTTCGGACTTCAGTACTTCCGCGATCGTACACTCTATCTCATCCGGATTCCGATAACCGAGGCTCTGAGTCAGATTTCCCTGCGGATCCAGATCGATCAGACAGACTTTTTCTCCAGCCTGAGCCAGCGCCGTCCCCAGGTTCACACAGGTTGTTGTTTTGCCCACGCCTCCTTTTTGATTTCCTACACAAATCACCTTGCCCATTTTTCCGCTCCTTTTCAGAAAATATGTACTTTATGTACGGCTTCCACAAACCATGACCAAAACAATAAAAAAGAGAGATATCTTCCGTAATTTTGGAAAATATCTCTCTGCGAATAATGCTCTTCGCTCTTTGATTTACATGTTCTCAGTCCGTATCAGTCCATATTAGGGCATTATTTTTATGTACTAAATATGTACTAAGTCAGGCCTCGTCTTTGAAAATCACAATATATTGTACTATAATGCTCCATTACGATACAAGATCTTGTGGTTATTCCTTGATGGACTTCATTGTCGGGAACAACAGAACGTCCCTGATCGCCTCAGCGCCGGTCATCAGCATGACCATACGGTCGATTCCGTAGCCGATGCCTCCGGTCGGCGGCATGCCGACCTCAAGCGCGTTGAGGAAGTCCTCATCCGTTGTCTGAGCCTCCTCGTCGCCCTTCGCAAGCTGCTCTTCCTGCGCCTTAAAACGCTCACGCTGATCAATCGGATCGTTCAGCTCGGAATAAGCGTTGCACATCTCCCAGCCGTTCATGAACATCTCGAATCTCAGCACCTTGCCCGGATGCTCCGGATCCTTCTTTGTGAGCGGGGAAATCTCGATCGGATGGCCCATGATAAATGTGGGCTGAATCAGATTGTCCTCGACAAATGCGTCAAAGAAGCTGTTGAGAATGTCGCCGATCTGGTGGCGTTCCTCGTAATCGACATGCTTTTCCTTCGCGACCGCACGGGCTTCATCGAGAGTTTTAATCTCGTCAAAATCAACTCCGCTGTATCTCTTTACGGCTTCCGTCATCGTAAGACGCTCGAAAGGCTTTCCGAGATCCATCTCCACGCCCTTGTAGACGATGGTAGTGGTTCCCAGAACCTCCTGCGCCACATGCCTGTACATATCCTCTGTCAGGTCCATCATGCCGTTATAATCCGTATACGCCTGATAGAGCTCCATCAGCGTAAATTCCGGATTATGCTTGATATCGAGACCCTCATTGCGGAACACGCGTCCGATTTCGTAGACTCTCTCAAGTCCGCCGACGATCAGTCTCTTAAGATAAAGCTCAAGAGAAATACGAAGCTTCTTGTCCTCGTCAAGCGCATTGAAATGCGTAACGAACGGTCTCGCAGAAGCGCCGCCCGCATTTTCAACGAGCATCGGCGTCTCAACCTCAAGGAAATCCTTCGCGTCGAGATATCTGCGGATCGCGCTGATAATGCGGGAGCGCTTGATAAAGACGTCCTTGACCTCGGGATTCATGATAAGGTCCACATAGCGCTGACGATAACGAATATCCGTGTCCGTCAGTCCGTGGAATTTTTCCGGAAGAATCTGCAGTGATTTTGAAAGAAGCGTAACGCTCTTTGAGTGAACGGAGATCTCTCCCATCTTCGTCGTGAATACGATACCCTTCACGCCAACGATATCACCTACGTCAAGCTTCTTGAATTTCTTGTACTCCTCGTCCCCGAGATCGTCGCGGGAGACGTAAATCTGGATATTGCCGTCGCGGTCCTGGACATTGCCGAAGCTTGCCTTGCCCATAACGCGCTTGGACATAAGCCGTCCCGCGATCGAGACTTCTTTACCCTCAAAATCCGCGTAGTTCGTCTTGATCTGCGCGCTGTGCTCCGTCTGGTCGTAAGTTACGATCTCATACGGGTTTTCCCCGGCGTCAACCAGGTTCTGAAGTTTTTCGCGGCGGACTTTTCTCAGCTGATTCAGATCCTGTGGCTTTGTTTCCTGCATTCTTTCCGGCATTGATTTCCTCTTTTCTCAATAATTCAGGTCACATAATTTTGCTGATTTCAAGTACCTTGTAATGACTGACTTCATCCGGAAGCTCAACTTCCACGATGTCGCCAACCGTTGCGCCGATCAGCGCCATTCCGACCGGAGATTCATTCGAGATCTTTCCGTCCAGCGAGTTCGCTTCCATCGATCCCACAATCTTGAACTCCATATCTTCATCATATTCGATGTCATGGATACGGACCTTACATCCGATGTTGACTCTGGTTGTATCCGCTTCATCTTCATCAACGACCTCGGCATGCTTTAAAATGCCTTCGATCTCTTCGATTCTGGCCTCAATATCGCGCTGCTCATCCTTCGCAGCGTCATACTCGGCATTTTCCGACAGATCTCCCTGCTCTCTCGCTTCTCCGATCTTGAGCGAAATTTCTTTTCTCTTGTTAACCTTCAGGTCGTTGAGTTCGTCCTGGAGCTTCTTAAGACCGGCTACGGTAAGAATATTTTTCTTAACCTGTCCGCCTTCTTCTGCCATGTTGCCATACCTCCTTAATACATTAAAGCGTGACGGTCACTGTCTGCCGTCACGCGATGCTTTCAATATTATATGGATGCGTGGTTTTATTGTCAAGAAAAATCAGCCGAATGCCCAGCTGTCCAGAATATCCTTCAGCTCTTCCAGCGTCCCTGCCTTGTTTACGGCGGCGCGGACCTGTGCGGAGCCCGGTTTTCCGGCCGTATACCATCCGATGTGCTTACGCATCTGGCAGACGGCAAGATACGGATCCGTCTCATACTCCGCCTGCATTTCCGCGTGGCGCAGCATCATGTCATGAACCTCGGCGATCGACGGTTCTCCGCCGTTAAAGACCCAGGGATTTCCGCGGGCGCCGCGGGCGATCATGACGAAATCGCATCCCGTCTCCCGCTTCATCCGCTCCGCGTCCTCAAAGGAACAGACATCTCCGTTTCCGATCACGGGAATCGATACCGCCTCTTTTACGAGGCGGATGATATTCCAGTCGGCTTTTCCGGTATAGAGCTGGTCCCGGGTTCTTCCGTGCACAGCCACCGCTGCCGCTCCCGCCGCCTCGCACCGCTTCGCGATCTCGACTGCGTTGATCTCGGAGGCGTTCCACCCTGCCCTCATTTTCACGGTGACAGGTCTTTTCGTGGCTTTGACGCATGCGCGGACGATTGCCTCCGCCCTCTCCGGGTCGCGCATGAGCGCCGATCCCTCGCCGTTTTTTACGATCTTCGGCATCGGGCATCCCATATTGATATCGAGAATATCGTAGGGGACAAAGTCCAGCTTTTCCGCGGCGTACGCCATCGTTTCCGGATCCGGACCAAACAGCTGCATGGATACCGGGTGTTCGTCATCGCTGATTCTTGTGAGCTCGAGCGTCTTTTTGTTGCCGTATTTCACGGCATTTGCGCTCACCATCTCACAGCCCGCAAGGCCAGCACCCATTTCCATGCAGATGCGCCGGAACGGCTGATCCGTCACGCCGGCCATCGGTCCGAGAATCAAAGAGTTCTTAGGCTCGATATTTCCGATCTTTCCCATGCGTCACTCCGCTCCCGGAGCGATGAACACCTGATAGAAAAGAGCGAGCTTTTTCATCAGCTCCTGTTCCTCCGCCTGCAGGCGGCGGATTCTGATTTCCGCGGCGATTTCGTCGAGGTCAGAGTCATTTTCTCCCGGCCGCACGACAAACCGTGGCTGTCCGTCATCACCGAATTCAATCGTGAAAATGCCGCCGGCATCCTCCGCGAAAAGCACGCAGATTTCGCGGAGGTGCTCCTTGACGTCATCCGGGATCCGGTCAAACTCAGGATTGAAATAATACTTTCTGTTTACGCGGCTTGCGCCGCAGAGCGTTACGGCCATAATTACAGGTATTTCTTAAGCGCGTCCACTTTGTCGAGTCTCTCCCACGGAAGGTCGACGTCGGTTCTTCCGAAATGTCCGTACGCTGCCGTTGCCTTGTAGATCGGGCGGCGGAGATCAAGCATCTTGATGATGCCTGCCGGACGAAGGTCAAAGTTCTCACGGATGATTTCCGTAAGCTTCTCGTCGGAAACCTTGCCTGTGCCGAAGGTGTCGATCATGACGGATGTCGGCTGCGCAACTCCGATCGCGTAGGAAAGCTGGATCTCAGCCTGATCCGCAAGTCCTGCTGCGACGATGTTCTTCGCGACGTATCTTGCTGCGTAAGCTGCAGAGCGGTCAACCTTTGTGCAGTCCTTGCCGGAGAAGGCGCCGCCGCCGTGACGTGCGTATCCGCCGTAGGTGTCAACGATGATCTTTCTTCCTGTAAGACCCGCGTCTCCGTGCGGTCCGCCGATAACGAAACGTCCGGTCGGATTGACGAAGAACTTTGTTTTTTCATCCACCATATCTTCCGGCAGAGCCCGGTCAAAGACATAGCGGCGGATATCCTCGTGAATCTGCTCCTGTGTCACATCCGGATCATGCTGGGTGGAAAGTACCACCGCATCCAGGCGGAAGGGTTTTCC
>CADBRO010000262.1 GCA_902797075.1 uncultured Lachnospiraceae bacterium | reverse complement strand
GTCTTTTTCCGCGCATTGCTGCTCCTCCTTTCTCCTCATTTCAAGTCGTTTATCTTTTCTCCGGTCATGTATGACCTTGATGATCACAAGCAGAAGAAATGCTGCCGCCCCGCCAAACGCGATGATCCATCGCTGTCTGTTCGGGTTCTCTCTCGAGAGAATCGGGACGTCTTTCTTCTTCACTGAGAAATCATAATCTACGCGCTTCCCGCGAACCAGAAGCCTGTGGTCGTTGATTCCGAACGGAGTGCACGTAAGGAGCGTCACTAAATCCTTGTCCTTCTCGATTGCCAGCTCCTTTGTCTCGTCCGGCAGCACGACCGTGATCTTGTCCACCTCATACGCGAAATGCTTGTTGAGGACGTGGATAAAGAAGAGATCTCCCTCCTCCATCCTCGTAAGATCCGTGAAAAGCTTCTTTGACGCAAGGCCCGAGTGACCGGAGATCACGGCGTGCGTGCCGGGTCCGCCGACGGGAAGCGAAGTGTTTTCCACAAGTCCGAGCGATTTTCCGAGTACCTCGTCGGATGTCCCGTAGTACACTGCGAGGTAGACGCCGATCTTCGGCACCTCGCAGTAACCGATCAGCGCGTCCGGCTGGACCATCTCAAATGTCTCGAACTCAGTTCCTGTGAAATCAAAAATATTCGTTCCGGAGAACGGGTCCGCCGGGTAATTTCTCGGCAGCGAAGCGTTGTAAGCGTAGGCAAGATCCATCATCCGGTCGAGCTCAGAGGTATCCATCTGCTCAACCTTTTCCTCGTACTCGCTCACCTCTTTGCTCGCAAAAAAGTTGTTCACGAACGTGGCGATCGTCGGATAGTTGAATACGATAACTCCCGAGAGTACGATTAGAATCGCGAAAATAGTTCTGCCAAGCTTTGACACGGCTTTCTTGTCCTCCGTCACAGATTCGGGATGTCCGGCAATTACCGGACATCCCGGCTTTTATTATTTATTTCCGTGCCTTATCTCATCAATTACTCAGGCTTTCTTTCTGCGGACTGCGAATTCATAGTACAGAGCGCCGAGAAGAACGATGAACGCGCCGCCGATCATGCAGAAGAGCGCTGATCTGGAACCTGTTTCCGGAAGGCTGATGCCCTTGGTATCCTTGATAAGGGCTACGACATCGATGCTTCCGTTACCATCGGTTTCGACAGAAGTCGGGCTGTCCTTGTCGCCTTCTCTCACCTTATCATCTCTATTATCTTCGCTCTTACCTTCTTCTTTCTCATAAGCTGTCGCTGTTCCGCCAGTCACTTCAAAAGTAGCCTTGCCTGTCAGAACCGGATTCCCCTTGGAATCGTTAACGACATTGCCCTGGTCATCTTTTTCTGCTTCTGCTTTTATCGTGACAGTAATTCCATTTCCAAGAAGTGAGTATCCTTCAGGAGCCTTCGTCTCTTCGATTGTATAGGATGTTCCTTCTACGCTGCCTTCAACTCCGCTTACCGTGATACGTCCGTTTTTGTCAGTTGTTGCTTTTCCTGATTTTACTACCGGTTTGCCTTCTTCATCATATTCGATAACGGCAATCGGATTACCCTCGCTGTCTTTAATTTCGAATTCAGCGCCGGCAAGATCTTCATAGATATCGTTCTTATCAACCTTACGAATATCGAAGCCGAATGTGTATGTCTTGATCTCGTCTGTCTTCGTATCAAAACTGTCTGTTTCGTTCGGGTTATTCGTATACTTAAGTGTAATGTCGTTCGGGTTGCCTTCCGTGCTGTTGACCTTCGCCTTGTCATTCAGAGTTCCGCTGTAGGTAAGAACTACGTCCTTGCCACCGTTATCATCGATCTGCTTCGGTGTAAGGCTGATCTTGAATCCGTCAGCAGTATTGTCAATCTTAACATCCTTTGTGACATCCGTGCCACCGATTTCAACCTTTACGTCCTTGTTATATGTGATACCTTCAGAAAATTTATCGGTCAGTTCATAGGTCAGCTTGCTTTCATCGAGATTCTGTACATGTGTATAGGTCGGAACCTTTGAGGTTACCTTGTAATCGATCTTGTCGCCGATGCTGACGGAGTTGGTCTTCTTCTCTTTGCTGTCTTCAACGATTACCTTTTCAAGCGGAATAGAATCGTCCTTAACAGTGATGTCTTTATCTTCAGTCAGATTGACGAGAATCGGCTTTGATGCGACTGCATTAGCCTGCTCTGACTTTGTCTCACTGACTACGTAGAAGCCGATCGGAAGTTCAGCGAATTCACCGGCTTTAATTACCGTCCCTGTCTTTCCATTCGCGTATTTTTCAAGCGCCGCTGCAAGTGCTGCTGCCGCTGTACTGTTGGTGTTTGTCCACTCACCGTCGCCTTCAACCGTTGTTTTTATTTTGTTGCCATCCTTGTCAAGAGTTTCAACAAGAATCTCATTATCCGCGTTCAGTGTGTAACCATATGCGCCATTTTCAAAGAAAGCCTTAAAATCATTAGTCACTTCATATGTATAAACCTTACCGCCATTTCCGTTGTCATGGGCTGTAGCAGTCATGACCTGATACGCGGTGTACTCATTTCCATCTATGCTCTTGTCTGTTACCGAAGAGTCCTTGATTGTCATCTTCTTTGTTACAGGCGTTGCAGCCGGTGTCGCATCATCTGCGAACGCCGCAACCGACGTCAGTGCCATACATGCGGTGACCGCAAGTGTCAGAACCTTCTTGACTAAACTTCTTTTCATACGTTCCTCCTTAAGAACATGTATATGATGAGTGATCATTTTGAACGTTGTAAGGGATAAATCTTCTATGGAGTCTGGCAGAACCTTCTCCATACATTTCGCGTCTTCAGCTCACACCAGCCTCCTTTCTCCTTCGCCCCGAAAGGAGCATCCAGATTCCGGCCAGCGCGATGGCTGATCCGAGAAGCATGAGTATCAGCTGTCCCCGGCTTCCCGTAACGGGCATTACCACCGGGTAGTATTCCGTGTAGCGGTTGTCAAACCAGAATTTGGCGACTGCGCCGGTGCTGATTTCTTCCTCGGCAGAGCTGCCTTCGGATGTGACATTCCATTTGGTCTGCCAGAATGTATTATCAGAGTAATCTCCGTTCGACCTGATGATGATCTCCTGCTTATACCCCGGGATATCTCCGTCATATTCTGTAACGGTATAAGTTCCCGGTTTCAGGTTTTCAATCAGGATTTCCCTGCCGTTCACAGCATTGCCGATCAGCGTATTCGGGAAGTCTCTGTAATACACTTTGTTCTCATAGTTATCAGGACCCTTGATGACAAAATTCAGTTTATCGAGCTTCTTTGCAAGCACGCCTTCCGGGTCCTGGGACCATGCGTTTTCTTCATTGATTGTCTTCCAGATTTTCAGCGAGCATGTAGCCGGAGACGCTGCATTTTCACAGATTACATGTCCGGTCGCCACTGCTCCGCCGATCGGTCTGCTGTGGATCTCGCCTTCGCCGTGCTGCGCGTAATTCGCAATAACCTCTCCGCAGGTATTATTCGCATTCATCACGCTTCCTGACGGAATCAGCACCGTTCCGGATACCTGGTCCAGCTGAATGGATCCGGTGTATGGCTCAAATCCTCCCGACGAATTCTTCTGGACAAAATTGAAGAGAATCCGGTCTGACGCGTTGTTCCAGCCTCCTGACTGCGCGCCGTTGATATAGAAATGGTTCACATAGTATGAAGGAAGTCCTGTACAGTCGATATTGATAAGAAGCAGCTGTCCTTCATCTACCGTGCCGAGTCCGCCTTTGTCGGGCTTCTGTACATCGTTCGGATCAATCCCCCAGACCCGGCCCATATCCGCAAGGAAGCTCTGCGTTCCCGTCGCTTTGACATTTGCGACCTTGAGCCCGTTGCCGTCCGTGGCATTTGCAAGCTGTGAGGAAAGCGATCTGAGGTTTGCGAACTCCGAGTTGAAATCGATGGGGAACTCTCCCTCTTCACGGATCACGGTTCCGTTTGCTCCGGCATCGTACCTCGCGCCGGTTCTGTAATTCGTGATCAGCGCGGAACCGTTCGAGCCGCCGTGCGGATCGACCTGGTTCTCATTTCCGACGATCAGCACCGCGTCCTGCCCGGCATTGAAAAGGTTCTGTCCTTCGCCGCTCAGGATTTCGGCATAACTCGTGTTTCCGAGATTCATGGTCGATTTGGAAATGCTCTGTCCGGAATCATACGTTACTGTGTAAATGGTCTCGCCTTCCGTATAGCTTCCGTTCTGCTCCAGGATTTCGCCTTCCGGGCCGACCTCAAATACATAGTACTCTGCGTCCTGTCCGAAAAATCCGGAGAAAACGCCCTGGCCGAAGCCCTCGCTGTCCGTTTTGACCGTAATGTAATCACCGGTCGGCACATAATCGTTTCCGTTTTTTCTGAAAAGCCCGAACCGGAAACTGCCCGCTTTCGGTTCACCCGTCACGTGCTTGGTGACCGTCAAAGCGTAGGTATCCGTCGCAACCTCCACCTTCTCAGTGTTTCCGAACTGGCTCGTGGAACCGATGAGCTCGTGGACCGCGATCGTGCCTTCCATATGGTTGTTGTTATAAAATGTGTTCGCGAACACGGAGAAGCATGCCGCGATTCCGAGCCTGTCCTTGATCTGCTGAAGCGACCAGGATGTTGTCCCCGTCCAGTCATTCCCGCCATTTAAGCGGATGCTCTTAAGTGCCGTAAGCGATACAACCGAAAGGCTTCCGAGCGAGAATTCAACTGTGTCCGCGCCATTTCCGATATTGATGGACCCATCGGTTATGGTCTCAATCTGTACGTCGGAAGTTCCGATATTCTGTGCTTCGCTCGTCGCATCTATCTGTGTCCTCACCTCTTCCGTAAGCGGCAGGTGGACCAGCGTGATCGCGTCGGCATTTTCCGCGTCGATGCTTTCCTTAAGAAGTGCTTCTTCAAACTCAAAGCTGAACCGCACCGTTCCGGCTTCAGGTTCGATCTCAACCTTTCCGCCTTCCGGGGAAATGGCTCCGTCCTCTGTGCGTCTGTCCGCCATAAAGGCGATGTCGTAGAGGAGCGTGTTGTCGCTCGTGTAAAGCGGCGTTTCTTCGCCGGATTCTTCCTGATTTGCTGCCGCTTCGAGAAGATTCGGATCGCCGGTGCTTTCAACGATTTCGGAAGCATTTTCATTCAGTGCTCCGAGATATGCTTCGTAGTTGTACCCGTCTGTTTCCGGCGTTACAGGCGTCACGATGAACTCAACGCCCTTCGGAAGAACTGACGGATCATCGAGATGCGC
>CADBRO010000261.1 GCA_902797075.1 uncultured Lachnospiraceae bacterium | reverse complement strand
GTAATCGCGCGCACGCTGTCGCGCTCCACAAACTCCGTGCAGACCTGCGTCTTTAGGTGCAGATCATTTCCATCCATCATGATGTCCCTAAGTCTCCGTACCGCCACTTTTCCCATTTCCTGCTTCGGAACCCTGACGGTCGTAAGCGGCGGATTATAGATCGAAGAAAATGTCAGATCATCGAATCCGACGACCGAGACATCCTCCGGGATGCGGATCCCGGCTTCCCACATCGCCTTCATCGCCCCGAGCGCAATAATGTCATTGTCCGCAAAAAAAGCGGTTGGAAGGGGGCATCCCTTTGCGAGATGCCGCTTCATATCCCTGTACGCCCCGTCCATATTGCAGGACAGAGACAGCTGATATTCTTCCTTCTCGGGGATCCCCGCCTTCTTCAGCGCCGTCTCAAATCCCGCATATCTCGAGCGGAACGGTTTGATCCGGAATTCCCCTTTCAAGTATCCGATTTCGCGGTGTCCCTTCTCAATCAGATATTCGGTAGCCATTCTCGCGGAATCCGCGTTATTAATAAGAACCGCGTCGAACGACATGTCCTCTTTCCAGTAATCAATGACTACAAACGGCTTCGGAAGAGCACGGATCAGATCGATATCCTCATCCTCCAACTCCGTGCCAAGCAGAATCAGCGCGGAACTGCGGTCACTGCAGAGTTCCGAAAACACTTCATCAAAATTGTCCGCGCGCCGGTCCAGATGGCGCAGAACCATGTCATATCCGAGAAGCCGGCACTCCTGCTCGACACCGGCGATCATCTGCGGGAAAAACGGAGTATCCTCCACGACATAGCCGCGCTTTTTAAATGTCACGAACTTAATCTTCGTGATCCGGCTTTCCGTCAGGTACCCGAGCTCTCTCGCGGTCTCCAGTATCTTTGCGGCCGTCTCCGCATTAACGCCTTTTTTGTGGTTCAGCGCATTTGAAACGGTTGCGGGAGAAAATCCGGTAAGCTCACTGATTTTTCTGACGCTAACCTTCATGATTTTCCCCCTTTCCGATTATTAGTTATACTGCATTATCCTTTTTTCCTGCGCACGCAAGCGCTTATGAATGAGGCTGCGCATGGCTCCGTTGCTCCGCAACTCCCGCCATGCTGCAAACACTCGCAATCCGGTCTAACGACCTACTTGCTCGTGTTTGGGCATTCGCCAAATCTCGTCTGCTCTGTCCGCAAGCGGCCTCGCTGACAGGACTTGGCTCATTGCTTCATTCATACCTCATCAAAAACAACGTCTTCGCCGTGCAGATACGCCTTGACCTTATCCTCAATCGGATCATAGAGGTCCGGCTTCACGCCGATGTACTTACATGCTTCGTAAACAACCGGAACGACGTCGCCGTGGATCGCCGCCACATGATGGATGTACGGACCTTCCACAACCTTTGCCTCGAGTCTCTTGAGGTTCGCAACCTCAACCCATACATACGTTCCGCGGGTCCAGGGGCCGTCGATTCCCTTCGCATGTCCGAGAAGGATCGAATATTCGCCGTCGTCGCCGTCGAAACGGACAAGGCTCATCGCGCCGTGCTTTGCCTCTGCGGAAATCGCTCCGTTCTGCGGGAACGCTACCGGTACGCAGATCGTCGGCTTTTCCTTGGCAACCGAGATCGGCCACGGTCCGCAGTGCTGAAGCAGCTCGCCGTTGTCATTGTCCGGATGGCGGACCGTCCAGTCGGAGAACATAACACGTTTTTCGTTCATGGATGCAGCTTCCGCGATCAGCTGGGAAATGGCGCCGTGGATATCCGTCTCGCAGACCACAGGAATTCCCTCTTCATTGAGAAGGGCGTTCGCAGCGCAGGGCATGATATGGATCTCATCCTGAAGCGCGTTCCAGCACTGGATCGCGATGGCGTTGCAGCCATATTTCTCCGCAAGGCTCTTCATGGCGACCTTGAGGCTCGCGACGTTCTTCAGATATTCATCGGAGATATCGCAGGTCATATTTTCCTTGCAGTAAGCAATAACCTTATCGACCTCGGTTTTCTCCTCTTCCCACTTTCTCATCTCAGCGTAAAGCTCCGGAAGCGGAATCGGCGCGAGCTGGATGTTGAATTTCTCAAGAAGCTCGCCTTCGTTGCACATAGTGCTCCAGAAATCGAACGGTCTCGGTCCAATCTGCAGGATCCGCGTGCTGCGGAACACTCTGACAACGTTGCAGACTGCGAGGAAGTCCCTGATTCCGCGCTCGAATTCAGGATCCTCAAGGTTGCAGTTATTCATGTAGGTAAAGGGAACCTTGAAGCGGCGGAGAACTTTGCCCGTCGCGAAAAGTCCGCACTGAGAATCGCGGAGGCGCATACCCTTCTCATCCGGGCGCTCATCGCGCGGTCCCCAGAGAAGAACCGGAACACCGAGGGCCTTCGCCAGGCGCGCGCACTCATACTCGGTTCCGAAATTGGCGTGCGGAATGAAAAGTCCGTCAACCTTTTCCGCCTTGAATTTCTCGATAATCTTCTCCAGACCGGCATCGTCAAAAAGAAGACCCTCGTCGTTCACATCCGTGATGTCCACGAAATCAATGCCGAGCTCCCTGAGACGATCCGCGATGAGGCCACGGAATTCAAGCGCTGCCGGCGCGCTGAAAATACTGCGTCTGGTCGGTGCGTAGCCTAATTTGATGTGTGCTCCCATAATAAAACCCTTTCTTTAAGTAAAAAACGTAACCTCAGTAAACCATTATTTCTACAGTTCCCGCGCCTCCGCTTCTCCCCCATCCTTTGAATGTGTTCTGCGAAGCAGCGGTACTCTTTCCCGGTAAGAAACCAGACTGCCCTGCCGTACCGGCTATCTACTCATGGCAAGGAAACCGGGCTGCTATACCCCGGCGGTCTTCGATTCCTGCAAGGAAACCGG
>CADBRO010000260.1 GCA_902797075.1 uncultured Lachnospiraceae bacterium | reverse complement strand
TCTGCGGGATTCTGCTTACCTTTATCGGTTCAAACGCCATTATGAGTACCAACCTTCCGAAGGGCTTCACGAGATTTTCCAAGACCAGCCTCATTACAGTGCCGGCGCAGGTCGGGAAGTCGTCGCTTCCGGTTGCGTTTCTGATCCTGGCAGGGATCGCCATTGTGGCGTGGTTTATTCTCAATAAGACCATGCTGGGAAGAGGAATCTATGCAATTGGAGGAAATTCCACCGCAGCGGAGAGAGTCGGAATCAATGTCGGTCTCACACAGCTCTTCATATACTGTTTCGCCGGAGGTGTCGCCGGAATTGCCGGACTTACGCACACCTGTCTTGTCAGAACATCCAACCCGTTTGATGTAATCGGAACCGAGCTTACAATTATCGCTGCTGTGGTTCTTGGAGGTACCAGTATCACGGGAGGACGCGGTACGGTGCGCGGAACACTGCTCGGCGTATTTATGATCAAGATTATTTCCAATTCTCTGATTATGATCGGCGTTTCCACATATTGGCAGAGAGCGGTGCTCGGTTTACTTATTATCGTGAGTGTCGGGATTGCTGCATTCCAGAGTAAGGAAAAGAAATCCTCTGTCTCCAGATTTGGAAGGAGGAACCGGTGATGGCTGAAAGAACAGGCGCATTGAAACGCAGAATGCTTGATGGCACAACGATCAAGCTGCTTATTATCATTGCAGTTGTTTCCGTCGTGATGGGGATACGTCTTCCCGGCGTATACTTCTCCGGAACAAATCTCAAGTCAATGCTTTTCCAGATCCCGGAATTCGGTCTGTTTGCGCTCGCAATGTCGATGGCGATGCTGACCGGAGGATGTGACCTTTCGATTGTAGGAACAGCAAATCTGACTGCGATCATTGTCGGTTCCTATATTCATGCGGTTTATGGGGAGGGCGTGAGTTCCCTTCAGGAAGGGATGGTGATTTGTACCGGCGCTCTTATTGCGCTGGCAGTCGGATTAATCTGCGGATTATTTAACGGACTTTTGATTTCCTTAGTTGGAGTTCCTCCGATTCTTGCCACACTCGGGACCATGTCGTTCTACGGAGGAATCGGGATCGTGATAACAAAAGGATCAGCGCTCTACGATTTTTCGGGTGGACTCAAGAAGATCGGAAACGGATATTTGTTTGGTTTCCTTCCGATACCTGCGCTTATCTTTATCATCGTTGTACTGATCATGGCATTTATTATCCAGAAGTCCAATTTCGGAATTAAGCTTTACATGCTTGGAACCAACGCGAAAGCCTATGAGTATTCGGGACTCAACCGCTCAAAGATGATTTTTGCGTCATATGCACTCAGCGGAATACTTGCATCGATTTCCGGATTTATCATCCTGGCAAGGACCAATACTGCAAATGCTGATTACGGCAGCACCTACATCATGCAGAGTATTCTTGTATGCGTGCTGGGCGGCGTCAATCCGAAAGGCGGATCGGGAAAAGTGACAGGGATCCTGCTTGCGACGCTTACGATTCAGATGCTTTCCAGCGGTCTCAATATTATGAATGTTAATGCGTATTTCAAGCAGTTGGTGTACGGATCGCTTCTGATCATCATGATCGTCACCAATACATGGTCGGATATAAAAAAGTCCAAGTAACTGCAGTTGAAAACAGTTTCTAAATTATAGGAGGAGGAATTCTATGAGCAGCAAAGCAAAAGCAATTTTCGGAAATCACCCATTTACTGACGGGCCAAAGACAGAGCCGATCTACATGGATTCCACGAATATCGGCCAGTTTATTTATCCTGATTTCGGTCTTGATTACAGCGATCTCAACTATATGTATTACAGCTCAGATAAAATGACCGTATGCAGTATGGAAATCGGCCCCGGCGGATTCTTTAATCCCCCTGACTATCACCCCGGTGACGAGACATACTTTATTCTTGAGGGTACCATTACACAGTTTAATCCTGAAACCGGAATGTGTATTGAGGTAAAGGAAAATGAAGCGCTCCTGATTCCGAAGGGAACATTGCATTCCGCCTATAACTTCGGTGATAAAAAGGTGAAGGTACTTGCGGTTATCGCGCCGAAGATTGTTGAATCCCAGGAATTCCCGACAGACGTCAACGGACCGAAGAGGATACTTGGATATAATCCGGCAGATTTTAAAGGTAAGACGGAGGATTTCCGTTCGGCCTATCGTTACGGCTCAGTGGATCAGCTCGGTGACTGGCCGGAAAACGGAGCACTTCTCAGAGAGAAGAAATTGATATATCATATAACAGAGGAGAGAAAGCTCAAAATCATAAACGGCGACACAAGACCGATTCTGATGAAGTATTCGGTGAGCAATGATTTCCACAGCGTGGGAGAGTATATCGTTCCTGCCGGCGGTGTTGTGACACGCAGATCTGAAGTGATCTGCCATGACGGCGAGACATTCCTTCTCGGGATGGAAGGGCCGGTTGCTGTTTATATGATGGCTACAAGGGAAACATATATGCTTCAGCATTACGAGGGACTTTACATACCGCCAAAGACGGAATACATGCTTCTCAACTATGAAAGCCATACAGGAAGAGTGATCTTTGCCATGTCGGAATACAAAGGCTGAACTGCCATAGGGGAAACCGGAGATGACAAACAAGGAAATCGCTGCCATTTTAAACGTAACGCCTGCTGCAGTCTCGATGGCATTGCACAATAAAGGCGGCGTCAGCGAGAGCAAGAGGAAAAGAATACTCGAGCTGAAATATGCGAGTTCCACACGAAAAGAGGAACAGGAAAAGAAAAAGGGCAGGCTTCTGTTTGTCATGCATGTGAAACTCGGCAATGTTATTGCAGAGACGAATTTCTTTGTCACTCTGATGTCGACGATTCAGGAACATGCTGACCGGGACGGATATTTCGTTGATATTATCAGATATGACTCCAAAGTGAAATTTGAGGACTTTTTCTCCCAAATCGATATGCAGGATGTCAGCGGGATTCTGGTCCTGGCAACGGAGATTAATCAGGAGGATGCGGAAAAATACCGGGTCTTTAAGAAACCGGTTGTCTTTATTGACAATTACTTTGAGTGCGGAGATTATGACTGTGTCCTGATGGATAATATGGACGGGATACAAAGGGCCGTCCGATACGGGTATGAGATGGGACACCGGAATATCGGGTTTGTGAGAAGCACCACCAATATCCATAACTTCCAGGAACGCTATGACGGTTTCCTGAAGGGGATGAAAAACGTCGGGCTTTCTGTGTTCAAGAAATACATTTATCACACGAAATGCACGACAGACGGCGCGTATGAAGATATGTGCGAGATTATCGCAAAGACAAAAGACCTTCCCACACTCCTTATTGTCTGCAACGACGTCATGGCGATCGGAATCATGAACGCCCTGAAATATTCCTACTATAAGATTCCGCGGGACATATCGGTAATCAGCTTCGATAATATGCCGATCACCAGGTATTTTTCTCCGGCACTCACATCCGTATCGATTCAGGATAACAAGATCGGAAAGATTGCGGTCGACAGGCTGATCGAAAAAATCGAGCATGGAAAAGATGATTATTTCATGCGAAGTCTTGTCGGTGTCGGGCTGGAGATCAGAGACAGTGTCAGTGATCTGAATGATATTCTGAAAACAGTAGATGCAAAATGATGGAGAGGAGAGCTTTCGAAATGAATACGAAAGCTCTTTTTCTTTCCTCAAATTTGTCAACATACTCAGCTTTTTCTGCGGTATCATATTGAATCAGAAAAAGACTACCGACAGCAAGCCACGCTTCCCGGATCCCCAATGACAGGATGCAAAGAGCGTATTACAGGAGAAAAATACAATGAACAGAAAAATGTACACAGCAGCGAACATGCTGATGATACTCAGCTTCGCCCTCCCGGCTGCATTCCCGGCAGGAGCTGACAGCGATGCAAAGGTCAGTTATCTCGGACCGGCAGGTACATATACAGAAGAAGCTGCGCAGTTCTTC
>CADBRO010000259.1 GCA_902797075.1 uncultured Lachnospiraceae bacterium | reverse complement strand
GCGGATGTAGAACAGCTGCATGAACTTACGAAGATTAAAACCTGGTTCCTTGAACAGATGAAGGAGCTTGTGGAAGAGGAGGAAGCAATCACGGCTGCTTCCTGCGGAAAAGGCGCAATTCCTGACGAGCTTCTGGTTCAGGCGAAGAAGGACGGATTCTCCGACCGCTATCTGTCTGAAATCACCGGTATTGCCGAGGAGGATATCCGTAACCGGAGGGAGGCTCTCGGCGTCACCGAAAAGTGGGAAGGCGTCCATGTCTCGGGAACAGAGGACAGCGCTTACTATTATTCAAGCTATAATCTCGAAACGGATCTTGATCCGGTGAATGACGAGAAGCCGAAGGTTATGATCCTCGGCGGCGGACCGAACCGGATCGGCCAGGGAATTGAATTTGACTACTGCTGCGTACATGCGGCTTATGCTCTTCGCGATCTGGGGTTCGGAACCGTTATCGTCAACTGCAATCCCGAAACCGTATCGACGGATTACGATACGTCGGACAAGCTGTACTTTGAGCCCCTGACCCTTGAGGATGTTCTCGCAATCTACAACAAGGAAAAGCCGGTGGGCATCATTGCCCAGTTCGGCGGACAGACTCCGCTCAATCTCGCCGCAGACCTGAAGAAGTACGGAGTCCGCATCCTCGGCACAACTCCCGAGACCATTGATATGGCGGAGGATCGAGATCTGTTCCGTGCGATGATGCAGAAGCTTGAGATTCCGATGCCGGAAGCCGGAATGGCAGTCACAGTGGATGAGGCAAAGGCGATCGCTTCGGAGATCGGATATCCGGTAATGGTAAGGCCCTCATTTGTTCTTGGCGGGCGCGGCATGGAGGTCGTGCATGACGATGAGCAGATGGAAGGTTATATGAAGGCGGCGATCGGAGTTACTCCGGATCGTCCGATCCTGATCGACCGTTTCCTGCATCATGCGGTTGAGTGCGAGGCGGACGCCATTTCCGATGGGGAAAATGTATTTGTTCCCGCAGTCATGGAACATATCGAGCTGGCAGGAATTCACAGCGGCGATTCTGCCTGCATCCTGCCGTCGCGTCACCTGACCGAAGAACAGGTCAGTACGATCCGCGGATACACGAAAAAGATCGCTGAGGAGATGCATGTTGTCGGACTTATGAACATGCAGTACGCTATCGAAGACGGAAAGGTGTATGTCATCGAGGCGAACCCGCGTGCGTCCCGTACGGTTCCGCTGGTATCAAAGGTATGCGATATCAACATGGTGCGGATCGCAACGGATATCATGACCGCGGAAATGACGGGAAGAGAATCCGTCGTTAAGTCCCTTAAGGAAAAGAAGATTCCGTATTACGGAGTAAAGGAAGCCGTCTTCCCCTTCAACATGTTCCAGGAAGTTGATCCTGTCCTCGGTCCGGAGATGCGTTCGACGGGCGAGGTTCTGGGACTCAGTGAACATTGGGGCCGGGCATTTTATCTGGCGCAGGAAGCGACGCGCACAGCCCTTCCGCTTGGCGGAACGGTTCTGATCAGCGTCTCTGACGCCGACAAAGACGATCTTGTTGAAGTCGCGTCACATTTTGCCGAGTGCGGTTTCAGCATCCTCGCGACGGAAGGCACATGGAAGATGATTACCGAAGCGGGAATCAGCGCACAGAGAATTCTGAAGAGTTACGAGGGCAGACCGAATATCCTCGATGCGATTGCGAACGGGAAAATTGACCTGATCATAAATACTCCGATTGGGAAGAAGGATGCGATCGACGACTCTTATATCCGTAAGAGCGCGATCCGGCATCACATTCCTTACATCACAACGATGACTGCGGCTCTTGCCACCGCCTCCGGTATCCGCTCCGAGAAGCGGGCTGAAGCTCCGGGAATTACCAGTCTGCAGGAGTTCCACGCGAGGATCGGAGAATCTGATGCGAATCAGGGCTGACGGAATCGGACAATATTGAATTTTTTCGGCACGGGAGCGTCTGACGATTCTTCGTACAGCGCTTCCGTGTCTTATCATTTTTCAGAACACGAAAGAAGAGGGCTTAGATGAATAAGCATGTGGCCGCCGTGCTGGCGGCAGGATTCTGCTGGGGATTCATGGGATTTTTTGCGAGACATCTGGCAGAATATGGGATCAGTTCAAATGGCACAATCATAGTCCGGTGCGGGATCGCGGCGGTTTGTTTCGGCATCTTAATCCTGTGCACAGACAGCTCACAGTTCAGGATTCGCCTGAAGGATCTGTGGTGCTTTCTCGGGACGGGACTCATGAGTCTCCTGTTCTTCACATTCTGCTATTTTCATGCGATCAGCATGATGAGCCTGTCGGCGGCGGCAATCCTTCTCTATACAGCCCCGACGATCGTTATGCTTCTCTCTGCGCTTCTTTTTAAGGAGAAAATCACGGGCGTACGTATTATTGCCGTGATCTGCGCGTTTGCCGGATGCGCCATGGTATCCGGGATCGGAACGGAGTCAGCCCTCTCGGCAGCCGGCGTATTATTCGGTCTCGGCTCAGGACTCGGCTATGCGCTCTATACGATCTTTTCCAGATATGCGCTTCAGAGGGGATACAGCAGCAGTACCATCAATTTCTATTCATGCCTTTTGGCGGCAACGGGAGCATTTTTCATCTGGAGACCCGGAGAGCTTCCGGCCGCAATGACTGCTTCAGGCGCTTCCGCCGCGTGGTGTATCGCGACCGGAGTGATCTTTGTATTGTCGGCAGTTCTGCTTCTGAACCGCGAATCAGCGGTTCAAAATTAAGGACAGCTGCATTT
>CADBRO010000258.1 GCA_902797075.1 uncultured Lachnospiraceae bacterium | reverse complement strand
TATGCCAATTTTAGTGCCCTGACTGGTGCTTTGCCTGCCCGGTATTGTGCTCCGGCTGACATTTATGCCTGCCCGGTATTGTGCTCCGGCCGGTATTTATGTCTGCCCGGCAGCGCTACTTATCCATATATCATTTTATTGCCGGAGCATAAAATACTCAAGGACTATTTCGTTTCACGCGAATTCTTCCCGCGTTTTCGCAAGAGCGGCGGCGATCACCTGATCCATGTCGTAATAGCGGTACTCTCCGAGCCTGCCGCCGAAAATCACGCGCTCTTCCTTATCCGCCAGTTCCCGGTAAGCCAAAAGAAGCTTTCCGTTCTTTTCGTCATTGACCGGATAATACGGTTCGTCACCGACCTTCCACTCGGAGCTGTATTCTCTCGAAATGACGGTTTTCGGAAGGTCGTTCCCATTTTCATCCTTCCCGAATTCGAACCATTTGTGCTCGATGATGCGGGTCCACGGGGTCTCGTCATCTGTGTAATTGACGGCCGCATTTCCCTGGAAATTCGGGATATCAAGAGTCTCGTTCTCGAATCTTACCGAGCGGTACTCGAGGGCGCCGAGTTTGTAATCAAAATAGGCGTCGATGGGACCGGTGTAAAGAATGCGGTCCGCTTTTGCATCCAGCTCTTCTTTGCGCTCAAAATATTCCGTGCCCGTCTGAACCCGGATAGTTCCGGGAAGATCTGAGTCGTCCAGCATGCTTTCGACCATTTTCGTGTAGCCGCCGACCGGGATTCCCTGGTAAAGCGCGTTGAAATAATTGTTGTCAAATGTATACCTGACAGGGAGGCGCTTAATGATGAACGCGGGAAGCTCCGTGCAGGGACGTCCCCACTGCTTGCGCGTATAGCCCTTGATCAGTTTTTCATAAATGTCGGTACCGACGAGCGAGATTGCCTGCTCTTCAAGATTTTCCGGCTCGGTTATGCCGGCTTTTTCCCGCTGCTCTCTGATTTTTGCGGCAGCTTCTTCAGGCGTCACGACACCCCACATCTTATTGAAGGTGTACATATTGAACGGCAGGCTGTAGAGCTCGCCTTTATAGTTCGCGACCGGCGAATTGGTGAAACGGTTGAATTCTGCGAAGCGCCCGACGTAGTCCCAGACTTCCTTGTTGTTGGTATGGAAAATATGCGCGCCGTAGACGTGGACGTTGATGCCCTCGACTTTTTCTGTATAGACATTTCCCGCGATGTGGGGACGTCTGTCGATGACAAGCACATTTTTCCCGCGTTCTGCCGCCTCGTGGGCGAATACGGATCCGTAAAGGCCTGCGCCTACGATCAGATAATCATATTGTTTCATGAATTTACCCCTCTGCTCATGATAGTCCAGCTGCTTTTATTTACCGGATTGGCAGCTCTACTGATTTTATTAACCGGATCGACGGCTCTACCGTCACCCCGCTATTTTAACACTGCTGACTGTCTTTGTCCCGTGTTTAGCTCTGGTTTTTCCGTGTTTTTACAGTTTCATGCCCGCCTTTTTGAAGAATATCTTCATATTCTTTTTCCTGCAGGCAGCAGATGAAGCTTAATAGCCGGCTGCTGACGGACTTCTTCGAGGTTTCTCGCCGGAAGTACGTGCGGGCTGACGGACTTCTTTAGCGTTTCTTGCCGGAAGTACGTACGGGCTGACGGACTTCTTCGACAATTCTTGCTGGAAGTACGTACGAGCTGGCAGTGCAGCCTCACATTTCCACGGCAGTTTTAACCAGCAACAGAGCGAGCACAAAAAGAATCATCGGGCGTGCGATCTTTGAGCCCTTTGACATCACAAGACCCGAACCCGCATAGTTTCCCAGCATATTGAAGACCGCGCCGGCAAGTCCCAGTGCAAAAATCACCTGGCCGCTCCTCAAGAAAATAACAAGAGACGTTATGTTTGTAGTCAGATTGATCACCTTCGTCTGCGCATTTGCGCGGACGATTCCGAGCTTCGCGAACACCGTAAGCGCGATGATCAGAAATGTCCCTGTCCCAGGTCCGTAAAAGCCGTCATAGACTCCGACAATAAGAGCTGACACACAGGCAGCAAAATAAGTCCGCTTATCCGGTTCCTTTTCTTCTTCTCCTCCGTCCGGAAAGAGATGCCGGTTTAAGACGCAGAACGCCGCCGCGGGGAGCACCGCGAAAAGGACATATTTCATGACTTTTTCGCTCGTATGCAGGGAAAGATTTGCCCCGGCGGAAGATCCAAGCATTGCGAAAATTATCGTCGGCACGGCGAGACGAAGATTGACCATCCGCTTCCGTATGAAACGCACCGTCGCCAGCGATGTTCCGCAGGCAGAGGACAGCTTGTTCGTCGCGATCGCATTGTGGATCGGCAGCCCGGCGAACAGATATGCCGGGAGGGATATCAGCCCGCCGCCTCCCCCAACCGCGTCGACGAAACCGGCCAGAAACAACATCGGACATACAATTAAAAATGCCGCAGGTGTTAAGTTCACTGCAAATCTCCTTTTCACTTGCCAAAGGCAATCTGCCATCCGCTTCACTTCTTGCGGCTGACTAATTCTCATCATACCAGGCAACAGACCAGTTCCCAGTATATCAAGCTTTCTCCGGAAATCCAGAAAAATCCAGTTCCGGCAAAAAAATGGAGGGACATGTCTGCCGCACATCCCTCCACACAATAAGCTTTTCTTCAGCTCAGGCCATCCTCTAGCTCATGCGCTCCTTTAGCTCAAGCCCATCCTCAAACTCAAGCTCTTCCTCAGCTCAAGCTTCTCATTATCTCACAGCAGCGCGATCAGCTGATCGGTCTCCTCCGCCGTCGCTGCCCAGTCCGTCGCCAGGCGGATCACGGTGTGGCTCTCGTCATATTTCTCCCAGAAGCTGTACTCCACCTTCGCGCCGAACTCCTTCAGCTTCTCATTTTCCATAACAAAGAAAATCTGGTTCGTCGGAGAATCAAAGCAGAGCTCATATCCTTTTTCTTTAAGCGCCGCACGGATCCGGTCAGCCTCGCGCACCGCCGGAAGTCCGATCGTCTCATAAAGATCGTCCGTAAAGAGCGTTGAAAACTGCACTCCGAGTACCCTGCCCTTCGCAAGAAGTGCTCCCTGTCGCTTCACACGCGTGAAAAGATGCGGGATTTCATCCGGATTGGGAGTCACCAGCGCCTCACCGAAAAGCGCTCCGCACTTGGTGCCGCCGATGTAAAATGCGTCGCACAGATCCGCGATATCCTTGAGCGTAACGTCATTTTTGCTGCAGGCGAGCGCGTAAGCGAGCCTCGCTCCGTCAAGATAAAGGCGGATGCCGAATTCATTGCAGACCTTTCGGATCGCCTTTAGATCCTTCAGCGAATAGAGCGTGCCGTACTCCGTCGGCTGGGAAATATAGACCAGTCCGGGCATTACCATGTGAAAATGGGTCTCGTCCTCCGAGAAGTCCGAAAGATATTCACGAAGCTTCTTTGCGCTGATCTTTCCATTTCTGTGCGGTATCGGAAGGACCTTGTGACCTGCGGCCTCAATGGCTCCGGCTTCATGGGTGTTGATATGTCCGGTTGCTGCGCACACTACGCCCTGGTAGTCGTCCAGCAGGCCTTCGATCGCGACGGCATTCGTCTGCGTTCCGCCCGTGAGGAACATAACCTCCGCTGTCGGGCTCTTCATGGCCGCCCGGATTCTCACCGCAGCCTCATGGCAGTACGGATCGAGGCCGTATCCCCCCGTCTTCTCCATATTCGTTTCGACGAGCGCCTGCATGACAGCCGGATGCGCACCTCTCATATAATCACTTGCAAACGACAGTTTTTCCTGATTAGTTTCCATATTGTTCACACCTTCTGACTTTTTGTCGGTTACATTATGATGCCGCAATGAGAAAAAGTCCAGTAAAACCCTTTAATTTTCCGGCTTTACGGTCACGTTGTAGGTTCTCTCCATCGTAAACTCACCGCTGGTGATCTTCGCAGTGAGCTCGACCTTCGTCTTCTCCGCCGGGCTTATGATCTGTCCGTCGTTCGTAATCACCGCTTCATCAGAGGAAACCCACTCGATGGTGCAGCCCATGTACTCGGCCGGAAGCGTTCCGAAGCTCTTGACGGTCTCGAGAATCACCTTCTTTAAGGATTCCGCTGCCATTTCCGCGGCCATCTCGCCGCCCTCTCCGTCGGTCATGCTGCCCCAGATGCAGGTGTTGTCGTCACCGAGAGCAGAAAATGTCATCACCGCGTCCGGTTCGGTATTTTCTTTATGCTGGCGGTAGAAATAGCCCTTGTAGGTGACTCCGTCCGCTTCGATCGTCAGATAATCGTATCCTCTTCCGGAATCCGCCTTCGTCCAGGTTCCCGTAAGCGCGCCGCTTACTGCTCCGCCTTCCTCAAGCGTCACCATCTGCGTCTCGATCATGTCGCCGTCTGTCTTGTTCCCGTGATTTACAAACTCATAGGAACCGGTCACATCGCCGTCCTCGTAGTTCTCCGGAGCCTCACCGATATACTCGTACACGGCAGTCACCGGCCAGAGATCCTCATTCAGGAACTGCTGATGCACCCGGACCTCATGGGCCTCAAGCTGCGGCTTCATATCAAATCTCTGATGATATACCAGGTAACGCTTTCCGTCTTCGGTCGTCAGCTGGGAGTTGTGTCCTGCAGCCTTTTTGCCGATCTGGTCATAAAATGCGTAATTGCCGATCAGCTTGATTCCGTATTTATCGCCGTTCACCTTATTGTCAGCGGCGTTGTTTCCGGCGGCGTCAAGGTACGGTCCCGTGATATTCTCGGAGCGGAAAAGGCGCATGTTGTAGCCGCCGTTTGACGCAAGTCCGCCGTAGGTGCAGTAGAAATAGTAATACTTCGTCTCCGGATCATAGGAAATGTACGGGCCCTCGCCGGACTGGTGATCTCCACCGATCAGATGGACTCCGAAGTACCGGTCCACATAGTTTCCCGATACCTCATCCACGGAATCCGTTCCCGGATAGATCGGTTTTCCTGTTTCACGGTCGAGTTCAAGCAGGTACATGCCGCCGGACCAGGAGCCGTAGGACATGTAAAGCTTCTCGCCGTCCGCGTCAAAGAGCAGGTTAGGGTCGATGGCGTTCGGCGCGTAAGTATGATTCCAGCTGCCGTCCGCATTGAACCAGTTGTCGCTGATTTCATCGATTCCGCCGCCTTCGGCGCCAAGCCCGACCAGCTCGCTGAGGTTCAGATAGTCATTATCCCAGGTCGTATCCCGGCTGCTCTTTCCGTCCGTTTCCCCGTTCTTCGTGAAGCCGGAATACACAATTGTGTCGACATAGGTGTAGGGTCCACTTATCTCCTTCGATACAAGGAAGCAGATGCAGGACCTCCGCCAGGTCGACGATGTGCAGGCGTAGAGCATATACGCGCCGGTGCTGCCGTCGTCCCATACATAATAGGGATTCCAGATTATATCCGGAGCCCAGACGGCATATCCGTTGCCTGAGACGTCCCCGTCGTCGAAGCCCGCCCACTTAAACGGCTCCGCAAAGGTCTCCTCAAGATTGCCGTAAAACGGCACATTTTTTCCGTTTCCGTAATCAAAATTCAGCTGCTTCCAGCCGATCAGGTCTTCCGAGGACGCAACGGCCGTGTGAGATCCGAACACATAGTTCATCCCGTCTGCATCGACAAAAATCGACGGGTCATGGACACATACGTGGACCGGTTCCGCAGGTCTTTCGTCCGCAGCAGCAGAGACGCAAGAGGCGGCGCAGAGCGCCGCCACCGCCGCTGCTATGAACACATGTTTCACATCAGCTTTCATATAATTTCTTCTCCTTCGGGACGATCCGAAGCCATTTCCCATCTCGGGTGAACCGCGGGACAGCTGTTCTTCCGCATCACCGCGCGGAGTTCCACATAGCAGCCGCAGATTCTGCACATGCCCGAGATCAGTTCATCACATTCCCTACAGAGATCCAGCCGTTTCCGGTAGGTCTCCTCGGGTACCTTGAGCTCCGGATTCAGATTCCGGATGTATCTGCCGAGCTTTTCGAAATAACTGCCTTCGTCTATTTCACTTAGAAGGCACTTTCTGCAGTAGCGCGGCAGTTCACGACCACGTTCCATGATCATTCTTCAACGGTAATTCTCACGACGCTGCAGGCCGGAATCTCGAAGCGGAGCGTTCCGTCTTCAGGATTCAGATCCACGGCGAAGTCCGCGGTCTTCACATTTTCCGGATTGTCAAATGTATTCATCGCGTGCATTTCATTTGTAAGAATCTGCGCACAGGCCTTCTTTCCGGCAAAGCCGGTGATGAAGGTCTCGACCGGATAGCTGTCCGAGACGGACAGGTTGCCGATCGTAATCGTAAGCTTTCCGTCCGCGTCCACGGAAGCGGATTCCGTGAGGTTCGGAACCATATGCTCTTCTTCCGTTCCGATGCATTCCGTCTCGATGCAGCTGTCAACGAGCTCAGCGCCCTGATGATCCTTGAAGAGGTTGAACACATGCCATGTCGGCGTCTTGACCATCTTCGGACCTTCCGTCAGGATCACGGACTGAAGCACATTGACCATCTGTGCGATGCAGGCCATCTTTACACGGTCGGAGTGTTTGTTGAAAATGTTGAGGTTGATGCAGGCGACGAGCGCGTCGCGCATCGTGTTCTGCTGATAGAGGAAGCCCGGATTGGTTCCCGGCTCCACATCGAACCAGGTGCCCCACTCGTCGACGATGAGGCCGAGCTTCTTCTCCGGATCGTACTGGTCCATGATCGCGCCGTGCATGCGGATCAGCTTCTCCATGTACAGCGTATTCGCCAGTGTGCGGTACCAGACGTTCTCATCGAAGTCCGTCGCGCTTCCCTTGTCCTCGAAGGTGCCCACATGCGTGTAGTAATGAAGGGAGAGGCCGTCAGCGTTTCCGTGGAAATGGTCCGGGCAGTGACGGAACAGTGTCTTCATGACGCCTTCCGTCCACTCCGTGTCGTCGACATTGGGACCGCAGGCGATCTTGCGGATCGCGCCCTGTGTATCAAAGCCATTTTCATATGTGGTCGCGCCGTCGTACTGGCGGACATATGTCTGATAGCGCCTGTATTCATTTGCATAGAACTCCGGCGTCATGTTGCCGCCGCAGCCCCAGTTCTCATTGCCGACGCCGAAGAAATCAACCTTCCACGGCTCCTCATGGCCATTTTTTGCACGGAGATCCGCCATCGGGGATACGCCCTTAAATGTCATGTACTCAACCCATTCGGACATCTCCTGAACGGTGCCGCTGCCGACATTTCCGTTAATGTAAGTCTCGCAGCCGATCTGGCGGCAGAGCTCCATAAACTCATGCGTTCCGAAACTGTTGTCCTCAACGACTCCGCCCCAGTGGGTATTAATCATCTTCTTGCGTTTTTCTTTCGGGCCGATTCCGTCCTTCCAGTGGTACTCATCCGCGAAACACCCTCCCGGCCAGCGAAGAACCGGAACCTGAATTTCCTTAAGAGCCTCTACGACATCGGAGCGCATTCCGTTCACGTTCGGTATCTCGGAATTTTCGCCGACATAAAGTCCTTCATAGATGCATCTGCCGAGATGCTCGGAAAAATGCCCGTAAACTTCTTTGTTGATTCTGTTCTTCCTGTTAGCTGCGTTGATATAGTATTTTGCCATATCCAATACCCTTTCATGATAATATTCAAACCGGCCCACACATCGGATGACGCCTGCCGTTCACATATGCTGCCGGCATAACTGCGGGTATGTATTAACCCTTAACCGCACCTGCCGTCATTCCGTCGATCAGGTATCTCTGGAAAATGAGATAGATGATCAGTATAGGAATTATACCAAACATTGAGCCGGCAATCAAAAGATCGTAGTTATTTCCGTACGGCGTAAGAAGTGTATTAAGACCGATCTGAAGCGTGAATTTGCTTGTATCACGGAACACGAGCATCGGCCACAGCATGTTGTTCCAGGAACCCATCGCGCAGAGGATTGCCATGGACGCGAACGCCGGCTTTGTGATCGGCATCATGATCTTGACGGAAATACCGTACTCCGTGCAGCCGTCAATTCGCGCGGCGTCCAGAAGCTCCTTCGGCAGAGACTGCATGTACTGCCGGAAGAAGAAGATCGTAGACGCTCCGCAAAGACCGGGCAGGATAACGCCCGCTCTCGAATTAATGATTCCGAGAGCCGTTACCTCCTGGTAAAGCGGCAGCATCAGGATTTCGAACGGGACGCACATCGTCGCGATCACGAGGAAGAACAGAAAGCCCTGAAGCTTAAACTTGTACATGGTAAGACCGTACGCGATGAAGTAGCAGACAAGAAGCGTGAGAACGACCGTAAGGATCGTGAGGATCAGGGAGTTCTTGTACCACATGAAGTACTTCGCGGAGTCGACCTTGCTTGTTCCGCCCGAAAGGCCGAACAGATACTTATAGTTGTCAAGCGTCATGGTGCTGAAGTCGAAGTTGATCGCCAGACCGTTCTGAACCAGCTCGCGGCCCGGTCTGAAGGATGCCATAAGACCTGCGAGAAGCGGGAACGCGATGAAGGCGCAGAGAATTACGAAAATTCCGGTTCCGATGACCGTTCCGACTTTATGATTCGATGCAAGAGTTTTTTGTTTTTCCGCTGCCATGTCATCAGTCCTCCTTCTTGAATGTTCCGGTGGCGATCAGCTGAATGACATTGATCGCCAGGGCGATGATCATAAGCACCATACCGACCGCGCAGGCATATCCGAGATCGTTTTTCTCAATACCTCTCTTGTACAGGTAGCCGACGATCGTAAGACCGATGTTCTTCGGCGACGAGTTTCCGTTCCAGAGCATGAAGCTTTCAAGGAACATGGAAAGGCCCGCGTAGACGGAAATCGTAATGACGTAGATCGTCGTCGGTTTGATCAGCGGAAGGGTCAGATACCAGAACTTCTGAACCGCGTTCGCGCCGTCGATATCAGCGGATTCATAAATCGACGTATCGATGGATTTAAGTCCGGAAAGGAAGTAAAGCATGTTGACGCCTGTCCATCTCCACATACAGAGAAGAAGAAGCGCTACCCACGCCGTTCCCTTGGTCTTAAGCCAGGCGATCGGCGTTCTTCCGAGCCAGGTCATCAGCTGGTTCATCTGGCTTCCCGCGGCCTCGGAGAACATCATACGGAACAGCATACCGGAGATAACAACGGATGTCAGTGCCGGAATATACATGATAACCTTCCAGACCCCTTTTGCTTTTGTCAGGCGGCTTTCCATAAGAACCGCGAGCATCAGCGGGATCGGAATCAGGAGCACCAGCGTAAGGAGCATGTACTCAACGCTGTTAAGAACAGCGGTTGTAAAGAACTTGTCATGAGCGAGCTTCACATAATGAGCGGTTCCCACAAACTCTCTTCCGCCGAAGGAAATGTCCTGGAAGCTCATGATAATGCCGCTGACAAGAGGATATGCCCAGAAAATGATCAAACTCAGAATGAAGGGAAGCACGAAGACATACGGCGCCATCTTCTGAGAATAGAATATCTTTTTAAACTTGTTCATCAGTCATTCTCCTCAATCTTCAGGAAAGCCCGGGAATGCAATTCCCGGGCTTTCCCTTACCTGCTAAAGCATTTTTCAGTTTGTCTGTCTGACGGATGCTCTTATATTACATAAGCTCCATCTCGATGTATTCCTGTGCTTCCGCGAGGGCTTCATCAATATCCATTCCGTCTTCGAAGACCTCGTTGAGTGTCGTGGTGCACATATAATCATTGATGGTCGGAGAAGCAGTTGTCGTGTAGATCGTTCCGATCGCATCCTGATCCGCCAGATCCTGAAGAACTTCATACGGCTTTACGCGGAAGAATGTGTTGTACGGATTGCTCTCATCGAATGCAAATGCATCGTCGAACCAGAGAGCGGAGTTGCAGACGTCAAATCCGAGAACGCTCCAGATGTAAGATTCGCCTTCTTCGGAGAGCTTCGCCCATGCGAGGAATTCAGCTGCAAGCGCCGGATCTGCGGACTGTTCCGTAACAACCGTGCCTGTTCCGCCGATACCGACAGAGCACTTCTGGCCTTCTTCGAATACCGGGATCGTCGTGATGTCATACTTGCCTTCCATCTCCGGCATATAGTTCATGAAACGGCTCATGTACCACATAGCCTTCGGGAAAGATGCGATCTTGCCTTCAGAAACGTTCTTGAAGCCGGCTTCAAGGTCGACATGTCCGTCAGTGGAGATCATCGCGATGCCGTTGTCAAGCCATTCCTTCTGCATCGTCATCATCTTCTTTACAGAATCAAGCTCAACATTGACTTCGCCGTCCGGGCCGCCCGTCCAGTCTTCGCCGTACTCAGCCATAGCGATCCACAT
>CADBRO010000257.1 GCA_902797075.1 uncultured Lachnospiraceae bacterium | reverse complement strand
GATAATCGCATAGCTGTAGTCTCCGTTCTCCCAGACAGCCCGGCAGATAGCGTCGCTGTCCTCTCCGGAAACATCCACGCTGCAGCCGGAGCACTCGATGCTGTCGTTGAAGGCGTATTCGCTGTAATCGCCGCTTATATCGTCTGAACCTTCCTGCTTCCGGATCCTGATCAGTTCATCTCCGTCGGCATTCTCGTAGATGATTTCCATCATTCCGAAGTCTGCGCAGCGGATCACCCGCCTTTTGCTTTCCGCGAAAGATTCGGGTACGGTAATCAAAAACCCGGCGTTCTCCGCAGCTTCCAGAGATTCATACTCGGTAAACGGATTTCTGCCTGCCTCCAGCGCGTCCGCCGTTTCTTCCGCTTCATCCGCCATCGGCGGACGTCCGCCCAGAAACGTGGCTCCGCCGTTGTCCTCTATTTCCGCAACTTCGGTATAACGCTTCTCATCTTTATTTTTCAGGAGCGGAACGGATATGAACAGTACTGCCGCGGCTGCTGCGGCAGCGCCAATGATGGCGGCGGTCCTTCTGAAGACACGCTTCTTACGGCTGTTCCCGCCGCTGACGGGGACTATCGTGCTGCCGGATGCCTTCGGAGCCGCCTCGATGATCCACTCTTCGTCTATTTCGTTGACTGCTCTAAGCAGATCCATCTCCGTCATGATTTAAAACCTTCCTTCTCAAGTACTTCGGCGAGTGCTTTCCTTGTTCTCATAAGTGTCATCTTGACCTTGCTCTCTCCGATATTCAGGTCGTCCGCGATATCCTTTACCGGATCCATATACCAGTATCTCCGGACAAAGATGATGCGCTTCTCTTCCGGAAGCTCTCTTAAAAAGCGCCGGAGCGTCTCCGTCAGAACATAGTGATCCGCTGACCACGACGCGGCTCCGCTGTCCGCCACCCATTCTTCGAGTTCATCGAGAACCGCGGTTCCTTCTCCGCCGCCTCTCTTTCCCGCCCGGTTTTTTTCCAGGACGTTAAGAGCCAGGTTGCGCGTTATTTTCCCGAGAAACGCCTTCAGAAAACGCGGTTTTGCGGGAGGAATCGCATTCCACGCCCGAAGCCAGGTATCGCTTACGCATTCCTCGGCATCTTCGCGGTTTCCGAGAACGTTCATCGCGATTGTCCCGCAGTATCTCCCGTATTTCTTCTCGGACTCGGCGACCGCCTCCTCCGACCGTTCAAAATATAGTTCGATAATTCTGCTGTCATCCATTGGGTGATGTCCTCATCGCACAGAGGGCTTTCGTCACCGTCTGACTGCATTCTAACAAACCAGACAGAAAGCACTCCGTGTGCGTCACAGACTTCATTTGCATTAACAAAATTATTTTAATCGATACCACTCGAAATGGCAATGCCGCCGGAAGTTACGGCAGCTCCGTTCACGGTCACGGTGCCGTCTGCCGGTATCAGGATATACTCCCTGCCGTCGATACAGCGCGTCTCGATCAGCTGCGCCCTGTCAGTCGGAATCCTGATCACTGCCGAATCGGTCTTTACAGTCACATACTGTTCCGACACCGCAGCCGCCGAAATCTGAACTCCGCCGATCGTATCGTCATAGATTTCGTCAAACGCACCGGTATCGGCGCCGGCCGAAGAAGCGATCGCTTTCACCATTTCCTTCCCGATAACAGTGACGTCCTCCTCTGCTGCCTTCTCGCTTATGCCTTCCGAAATCGCCGCAGCGCACTCAAGGCTCATATCCATCTGATCAAGCAGAGATGCGAACATATCCTTCTGGGTCTTGATTCCCACCGGCTGGCCTTCTTCCGAAACGCTGAACAGCATCCGCAGATAATCCTCATTTTCAGGGGATTTCGAATGCACCAGAACCTGATTCCGGTCCTCGCCCCTGTCGGAAAACGCGGGATAGAGGAATCCGCTGACCGGTCTTCCGATCTGCCATCTCCGGTCCAGCTCGGCTACCCTCCCGATCTCAAAGCCCAGTACGGGCTTTGACAGTGACGCAGGACAGATCGAAAACAGCAGCGCTTCGTAAACCTGGTCCCCGTCCTCCAGCTTCCTACCGTCCCCGGCTTTCATCGGCACATCGTAGATCACTCTGGCCAGCGTCGCGTAGTAAGGATCGGTATGCGTGTAATTCTCAAGCAGGCTGTCCCTGAATGCGGCGAATTCGGCAGTATCGCGCCCGGCCGCATGGCGAAGCTCAAGAAAATCCTCCTGGTGATCCGAAAGCATCACCGGAAATGATTCCTTACCGATACCGGTGCCCAGTGTTTTCGCAAACATATCCAGATGCCGGAAACGCTCGGCGTCCTCCATGTCTGCAAGGCGGGTAACATTTTCCCACGACGGATTGTTGTCCGGATCCACGTAGAGAGAATACACCCAGCTGATGCAGTTGTCCTTCGACTTAACCGCTTTTCTTATTTCCCTTAAATCGCTTTTTTCCATAATACCCCCCGTTTTTTATCTCAACCTGGCCTCACGGCAGGTATTAAATGTACAGGAAAATGCTTCTCTTGTAAAGCACGGCAAATCATTGTATAATTATTACAATTATGTTAATTTTTTTAAGGAGGTACGTCTATGAAAATACGACACACCGCCGGCAGGCATCATTTACATCACTGCATAATAGCCTTAACGGCATTTCTGTTTACAGTTCTTCTGATGACCGCTGCGAAACCGTTCTCTGTACAGGCAGCTGCTCTGCCGGCAAGAAGAATCATACTCGTCGGCGATTCCCGCACGGAGGGCATGTACCAGTATGTCGGCAGTAAATCCGGTGTAATCTGGTCCTATAAATCCAGCATGGGCCTTACATGGATGAAAAGCACGGGCATCCCGAAAATCGAAAGCAAGATCAGGCAGAATACCGCCGTCGTTATCCTCATGGGCGTCAATGATGTTCTTGATCTCTGGCAGGCGGACAACTACGCATCCTATCTCAATTCCAAGGCAAAGACATGGAAAGCAAAAGGCGCGGAAACCTATTATGTATCTCTGACGCCTGTCGATGACACAAAAGATAAATACGAGAAGAATAAAGACC
Source organism: uncultured Lachnospiraceae bacterium (assembly GCA_902797075.1). Lineage (GTDB taxonomy): Bacteria > Bacillota > Clostridia > Lachnospirales > Lachnospiraceae > Chordicoccus. The sequence continues at coordinate 9,557 of CADBRO010000257.1, read as the reverse complement.
TGATTGCTTGGAACACAAGGATTAAGAAAAAACTGAGTTCCAACGTCACCTATATTGACATTTTCAAGAAAATGAAAACCGGGCTCGTAACTACGAGCGACGGACTCCATTATCAGAAAGAAAGCAGTCTGAAATTCTTCAACCTTGTCTACGATGCGGTGAAAACCTCAAAATACGACGCTTCCGCCGACGAAACCGCTGAAGAGTTTTACAAACTGGTTTACAATTACAGCGACTATCTGAAATACAACTCGGACATCCGCACAAAATACAGACAGGATAAGGCCGGAGCTTTTAAGCATTTCCTGACCAAAGGTATGGCGGCGGGCCGTCAGGCCAGCAGTTCCTTCGATCCGGTCTCCTATCGTCTGGAATATAAACACCTCAGGAAAAAATACGGAGACGACTGGAAGCAGTATTACCTTCATTACATCCGGTCCGGACACGCCGCAGGCTTCCACGGAACCGGCTGTGAAGTGCTGAAGCATTACGATGTCGTCTATAACGGCGTCAGCTACTCCCGCGTATACAATTACAACGATTACATCCGGCTTCATCCTACGCTCTTTACCAAATACGGCTACGATGAAGCAGCTGTCCTGAAGCATTTTGTAACCGTCGGAATTCCCCGCGGATACCAGGGAAGTTCCAAATTCAAATATACCGCCTATAAAAAATATAATCCGGATCTCGCCGCCAAATTCGGCACGGACAGAAAGCAGTACTATCTGCACTATATAAACACCGGATGGAAGGAAAAACGCCGCGCCGTTTAAACTAAGCCGCACGCGGATGTTGAGCAAATATTATAAAAATACTGCCGCGTTTCACTTACTGACAATGCGGCAGTTTCTTTTATTCCAGGAGGATAAACAACATGAAAGATCACGACATGGAAATCATTGCATCTGAAAAAGCCAGGGTCGGCCAGGCAGCAGAAAGACACAGCCGCGGCTACAACTGCGCCCAGTCAGTAGCCTGCACCTATGCAGATCTCGCCGGTCTGGATGAGGAACTGGTTTTCAAAGCCGCTGAAGGTTTCGGACTTGGTATGGGATGTATGGAAGGAACCTGCGGCGCCATTACCGGCGCATGCCTTTTAGCCGGTCTGATAAACAGCACCGGCAATCTTGAAAAACCGAACAGCAAAGCATCCACAAGCCGCCTGTCGGCTCAGATTATCAATGGTTTTTTGGAAATGAACGGAGCGGAGCGCTGCCGTGATCTCAAAGGAGCTGACACAGGAAAACCTTTAAGATCGTGCCCGGACTGCATCAGAGATGCAGCCATGCTCGCAGAAAAAATACTTTTTAAAGATAAGCTGAATTAACTTCAGCTTATCGCTGCTTTTCTTACCCTTTCGGCAGCGTCATCACAGAATGTGACGATAAATTTTGCGTCTTTGTAAATGGATTCTCCCGCCTTTGTGAGCGAAACACCTTTCCTTGAACGATTAAAAACTGTAACACCAAGATCCTTCTCCAGCAGACCGATCTGCTTTAAAACTGCTGAAGGAGAAATATTCATCTGCTCTGCAGCCTGCCGGAAGCTGCCTGCCTCCACGACTGTGATAAAAGTATCCAGATGCGCGTTATACAACATGTCAAATGCACCTCGAAGTCACGTTAAATCTAGTTAGTTGGTAGCTGCGAACTCACGCATAAACGTATATTATCACAATTCTACGGATTTGACGATATTCTTAGAAAAAAATGTTAAATTGTTTCACTTCTGATACATCAAATCGCAAGTTAGCATATAAGTTCACGTTTTAAGCAGCCGGCAAAAAAAACGGCTGCATTTTTTAGCGGTATTCTACTGAAAATTACGGTTTTAAACCGTCAGTCAATTTAAAAAAGAGCACAAAAAACTCTCCGGCGGTCTCACATTCCCAGACTGATCTCATATATGTGCACTGGATGCGGACCGGCCCCGCCCCGTAAGGCGCAGGCCTCCTACTAAGAACCGAAGAGCTTAAAAGCAATTATATCGCATGCGGAACGCACACGCAATCATATCAGTTTTCGCCGAACAGATCGGCAAGTATTTCCTCCGCTTTCATTTTCACATAGCCGTCAGGATCCTTAAGAAGTCCTTTTCCGCTGAGATCCCAGCTGAATTTTCCCGTATCCTCCCCTTCAACGTTCGTCATGGTTTCATAGTCTTTAAGCGCAACCGGATATCTTCTGCTCCAGTCCGGATAGTAGGTCTGCATATATCTTGATGCCAGTTTATAGGCATCGCAGTTCAGCGAATCACCGATCGCGCCGATCTGCGGCCCGCCTCCCGGCATACTGGCGTAACTGAGCGACGGAGTTGAATGAAGAATGACGAGGGATCCGTCATCCATCGTTCCGATACAGATCCACACATGTCCGTCGATGCTGAAGATATCGCCGGGAAGGTACTCGCTCTCCGCCCTGTTCTCCGGCTTCTTAACCTCATTGGTGATGGTTCCCCATTTCCGTTCCGCCAGCGAATTCGCAAATCTCCGGGAATTGGTGAGATATGCCTCATTGCCGTTTTTCTTGTTGATGGTATTATAGAGCGCCCAGGCAATATAGGCGGAGCAGTCGACGCCGGCGTAAGCATATTCATTGAACCCGTAATACGGATAATAGCTGTTCTTCGGATCCATGTTCTCCGGATTGTCTCCGTCGGCGTAATCCTGTGATTTGAACGTGTAATAGATGTTCTGCGCCTGGAAAAACTCAATCCAGCTGTCGGGAACCCCGATTTGCCTGATCCTGGCTCCGGCACCTGTATCCTGCCAGTTCCAGCCGCCACCGAATACATACAGCGTTGTTCCGACCGGCTGCATTGCGGCGGCGAGAAAGTTCTTGAGCGTTTTTCTTCCGGGCGTGTATTTTACCGGCTGAAGGACGCTTTTTGCGACCGGCATCAGGTACATCGCGGTAATTCTGCCCTTGGAATTCAGAACTGCCCTGACGGTTTTTCCGGAAATCGCGACATCCTCCTCGACTTTCGCTCCGCCGGCTCTCCAGGCAACTCTCCAGGTTTTTGTTCCCGAAGCGATCCGGTATACCTTTGAATTGATCGCAATGGACTTGGAAGCGACTCTTCCGATAATCCCGCAGACAACCCTGTCATCATCGGATGCAATCAGCTCTGCAGAGGTCACGGTGCTGTCGTTCACCTCAAGACGGTACAGTCTTCCTTCCTCCAGTTTATTCTGGATATCATAGGTCCACGTGCTGTCGTCACTCGGCTCGCCGTTATCCACAAGCCAGGTCTTTACGGTTCCGTCCACGAAGAAATTGTATTCAAAATTTTCCTTTGTTTTTGAGTTGACGCTGCTTTCCCCGTAATCCTTTACGCCCAGATACACGGCGCAACCGATACTCTCTGCGCGCACCGTGCCGGCAGGCAGGAACAACAGCAGCGCGGCTGCTATCACAACAGCCGGTAATCTCAGTCTGCTCAAATACGGTAAAACCTCCTGATTCATACTTCCGTAAAGCATATCATAACACGCAAAGCCCCGTAAAGCAAAAAGGCCGGAAGCACAAACGCGCTTCCGGTTTCATAAAGTGGAGACAGTGGGACTTGAACCCATGACCTCCTGAATGCCATTCAGGCGCTCTCCCAACTGAGCTATGCCCCCGTACGACGCTCAGTATAGCACGAAACCGCCCTGTACACAAGTAAAAATCGAACTTCAGACAACATGGAGTTTTTCAAGCATCAGCATGAGTTCCGTCCGCTTCAGCTTTTTCAGCACACGTTTCACAAGCATGCGCTCAAAAAATCCCAGCTTCATCTCACGCAGCGTTTTGCCGTCGGAAAGTCTCACGAGCGCTTCGGATACCACCCTGATATCGCTGCTTCCGTTCCATACGGCCGGAACAGCCCTGTCAAGGTCAAGCAGAGTATAGACAGCCTCCATGGCGGTTCTGACCGAATACTCCATCGTAAGAACGGAATCATCCTTCGTCTCCGCAAACTGCCCGATAAAGGCGAAATTTACCGCTCCATCGGGTACTACCTTCGGCCGGTCGCCTTCGGATCTCGGCATATACACAGCCGTCACATAAGGCATCACGACAGGCACACATCGCGCGTGGTTCGCGGCAATCTCGCGAATCTGCTCCTCCGGGACTCCTATGTGGTACAGCCATTCCTCGCAGATCTCCATACCGCTGGCGTCCCGCATCGTTTTTCCGACATAATCCCCCGGCCTGTCCGTATAGAGTCCGTACAGGGATATCACGACCTGGTCCTTATCCTGTCCGCGGAATCTCGGCTGCCTGCCGACCGACCAGTTGAGCAGCCACGAGGAATCCCTCACCGTAACAATTCCTCCGGTAACGGTTCTTCCGGAGAAGGGATCTCTCTTTGAGATCTTTTTGATGTACGGAATAATCGTCCTGTCAAGCGTCGTGATCGTCGCGCTGACCCGGCTCGTGTGTTCCGGAGCTGTGCAGAAAACATCCGGATGCCCGAATGCGCTGTTCTGGCCTGCGATATTTCTCCAGAGGTCGAAGCTGCCGCCCTCGCGGATCTCGGTGTTATAGGAAGCGCACTCATCCTGTGATCCGATCCCCGTATTTTCCGCCACGCTTCCGTTTGTGATAAATACAAGGTCGCGTCTTGTCAGGTCGATGCTGTCTTCTTCCCCGTCCCTGATAATATCGATCCTGTTTGCGATTTTCTTCGACGTTCCGCAGTCGAAAATGACATTTTGAACCCTGACGCCGTACTCAAATACCACACCTCTTGGCTCAAGGTATTCCATAAGCGGAAGAATCATGGATTCATACTGATTGTATTTTGTAAATTTCAGATCCTTGAAATCCGGAAGACCTTCCACATGGTGAATAAAACGCCTCAGACAGCGCTTCATCTCAATCGCCCCGTGCCAGTTTTCAAATCCGAGAAGCGTTCTTAAGTAAAGCCAGAAATTCGATCCGGTCACCTCGGAATCAAATACATCCGAAATCTTCTTTCCGTAAAGCTCCGTATCCGCAGCGAAAAAGACCTTGATGACCTGACGGAGCGCCGAATCGGAGAGCCCGTATTTACCCTCGAGCTTTTCTTCTTCTCCCCTGTTTTTGGTCACCCTGCAAAGAGAATAGTTCGGATCATTGCGGTTCAGGGTACAGAATTCGTCAAGAACGCTCTCGTCACCTCCTGCAGCCGGAATTGACCGGAACAGATCCCAGAGACACTCGGAGTGTTCGTCAACGGATCTGTCGCTTCTCAGAACAAACCCGATATTGTCAAAACTGTATCCGTCCAGCGCGCCGCCGGGAATCGGATTCCGCTCAAGTATATGGATATTTTCGCCGCGGACCCCTCCGTCACGGATCAGGAAACACGCCGCTGAAAGCGCGGCAATGCCGCTGCCGATGATATAAACCTTACCGGATTCATTTACATTTCCGGCGCCCGGTGAAGAAAACGCTTCATAATTTCCGCCTGAATAATACATCTTTGTAAACCTCCGCTTATCATACAGCTCATGATTTCACGAACTGCAGCAGATCATACATGCCCTGAAGGATCACGCAACTGTCACGCGAACCCTGGCGTTTGCACCGCTTTGAGAAACAGCATAAATATAACATGTGCCCGGATTTTTTCCTCTGACTACACCGTCCGAACTGACAGCTGCAATTCCCGGTGCGTCAGATATAAACCTGATGCCGGCGAAGCGCCTGACGGTCTTTGAGGCGGATGCACCGCTTTCTCCGACCGACAGCCGGACCTGACCGCCCTTACTTAAAAGAGTAGACTTCCTGACGGACGTAAGACGGCTGTGATTATCGAACACATTGCTTTCTGTTGTTATATAAATCGTAGGAGACTGAATCGGATTAAGACCCATACAGTTAAATCCGATCACGAAAAACCTGTAATAAGTGCCGGCTTTCAGGTTTCTTAATGTAAAGGACGTTCTGTCTGCGGAAAGCCTGGAAAGCTTCTTAAGCGGTTCTCCTGCCTGCGCTCCCCAGACGACATAATGTGAGACGCCCTTTAAGCTGTTCCAGCTGATTTTGATGGAATGTTCGGCCGTCGACTCCATTTCAGCGATCAGTACCGGTTTTCTCTGAAGAGAATTTGATCCCGCGCGCTTCAGCGCTTTTACCATCGCATCAGCAATCCGCTTCTGCCCGGCCTTATTGGGATGTATATTGTCATCAAAGAAATAGTTCTTTATCGAAGCCTTAGGAACACGAAGAGCATTCTCGCTGCCTGTCAGCGGAATCCAGCCAAGAGACCGGCTTACCGAATAGTACCATTCAGTGCGTTCCCGGCAATACTGCTGCTTAACCGCTGCCACCCCCCAGCTGATTGCCGCGTAATAAATCTCCGCATGAGGAAACCTTTTTCTCACAGCTTTATCAAATGTCTTCATAGCACTGCGGATATCGGCTTTTGAAGCAGGGTCGCCGTAATGATAGTCATTGCCGATGCCCCCTGCGACCAGGACTCTCGTTATACTGTAGCTGGGCTTCACGGAATCCAGAAGGGTGATAAAACGCTTTCCCGGCCTTGCAAAGCCGTATCCCGGACCTCTCCGCACAATTGTACTTTTGAGTCCGAGTTTTTTGGAAACGTAGTCAGGCCACGCCATTGAAATCGTCTCGGTGGTCCCGTCAAAATTTTCCCCTGTTCTTTTTGCGGCGTAGGAGTCTCCGATCATAAGATACCTCTCGCCTGCCTCTGCGTTGATCACACCAAATCCGCTGATCATAAGAAAAAGAATTAAAACATACCCCCCCAGCTTCTTCACGATGATACCCCACTCATAACTTACCGGTAATTCAAAACTGTCAAAACAATATAGGCCGCAATCAGACTTCCGAAGATCAGCGCCTGCTTTCCCCTGTGTTCAGTCAGAAGACCTGTAAACTCCCGGACTGCCGCGTTTGGCCAGAAATACCATTTCGTCTTCGCTCCGATTCCCTGCGCCCTCATTTTTACACGCCGCGCAAGCAGACCGCTTCGGAACACATGGTAATTCGTTGTTGAAAATGCGATTTTTGCACCTTTCCCGCCGCATTCTTCAATCTTCGCCTTTGAAAACTTCATGTTTTCATATGTGTTTGCCGCTTTGTCTTCTTCGATAATCAAATGTTCCGGAATTCCTCTCTCAAGCAGATACTGCTTCATACTGGCGCATTCCGTCGTCACTTCCCGCGGTCCCTGTCCGCCGGACGGGATGAATTTCAGTTCTTTACCCGTAAGCGCCTTCTGTTTCTCATAAAAGGCAACTGCCCTGTCGATCCTTCCTCTGAGAAGCGGGGTCGGCGTGCCGTCCTTTCTCATTCCGCAGCCCAGTATGATGATAAAATCCTTATCCGCTTCGGGCTCATAATTCACCACGATGATATTCGCGATAATCGTCCCGATCAGCATGCATTCAAAATACAGATAAACCGCGGCGAATGTATACGCGAACAGATCATGGATAAACACCTGACGCATACTTCCCGCATAATTATCATACAGAAACAGGAAGCTCTCCCCTGCAATCAGTAAAACCGACAGAATAATTCCTAGCAGATTGACAAACCGCCGTCCCTCGTGCCTGATCAGAGAAATATTCGATATGCAGAGCGCCGTCGAAAATATCAATATAAAGGGAAATGAAATCTGCATATAAAAGCTTGCAGAGCGCAGAAGCGTATAGATAATCTGCCTGCTGTTCCAGACATCCGGATCCCGCACGATTCTTACCGTAAGGAAGACATTCGTTATAAAAACCGAAAGCACGAATATAAGAAATCCCATGTAATAAATCGTGTTGTATGAATACGGATTGTACTGCAGCTGCTTTATGAACGCCAAAAACAGAAGGACCATAACAATCAGGTAATACAGGTCGCTGATTCCGCTGATCACCGCGGCATACCGGTCCGGTCCCTGGTAAACCAGAAATCCGATCACTGCCGCAGTAACACACGAAACCGCGGCAATATTCCAGAGTTTCGGCTTCTTATTTCGAGTATCAAATTGCATGTCACTCCTCAGCTCCTGGTGATTCAGCCGCTCTCCCGCAGCTTAAAATCAGTCGTTATTGTTACAGTATATAGCATGTTATGGGAATTTGTCTATTTTAAGAAGGTTCGCAAAAAAACTCTTCCTGTTGCTGTTCTTCACAATTCTTTCACTGCTTTTTTAAGATTCAGCTAATGTTCGGGCTGTATCATCTCCGTATAAAATCATTCAGGAAAGGACAAAGATACTATGAAAAACAGAATTTTCATTTCACTGTTATGCAGCTCCCTTATATTCTCATCAGCATGGACAGTCTCTGCCGGCAGCACCGGCACTGCAGCCTCCGCCGTTACTGATTCAGAGACCGCAGAAGATACACTCACTTCCGACGGAACAGGCTCAGACAACGGAATGGAAGCGCCTCCTGAAGGAGCGCCGCGCGGTTTCGAAAACGGCGGTCAGATGCCGGTCCCTCCGGACGGTGCTCCAAATGGCGCAGACGGCCAGATGCCGGCTCCTCCGGACGGTGCTCCTGAAGGCCAGGGCGGTCCGGGCGGCGCTTCTGACGGTCAGGGCGGTCCGGGCGGTGCTCCCGACGGTCAGGGTGGTCCCGGCGGCGCTCCGGGAAGCGACGCGGCTCCTTCCTATACGGCGGCAAACACACTCACTGCCGACAGTGACGGTGAATCCTTCTCCTCGGAAAACGACAGTGAAAACGCTGTTCTTGTCGACGGAACGAGCGTTGCCATTACCGGAGCATCCGTAAATAAGACCGGTGACAGTGACGGCGACAACTCTGATTTCTACGGCATAAACGCCGCGATTCTCGCGATCAACGGAGGTACGCTCAGTATCAGCGGATCCGAGATCACAACGGACGGCGCCCATGCCAACGGAGTGTTCAGTTACGGAGAAGGAACAACCGTTCATATTTCCGATTCAGAGATTGTGACAACCGGCAATAACTCCGGCGGCATCATGACGACGGGCGGCGCGGTTATGGAAGCGGAGAATCTGACGGTCAGTACATCCGGCAATTCATCCGCTGCAATCCGCTCGGACCGCGGAGGCGGCACCGTTACGATAGAAGGCGGCACCTACTCGGCTTCTGGCGTCGGCTCTCCCGCAATCTATTCCACCGCGGATATCACAGTATCAGGAGCGGTGCTTGACGCGTCGAATTCGGAAGCGGTTGTAATCGAGGGCGGTAATTCCGTCGAGCTCCGGGACGTGATGATAAGCGGAAACAATGCCACTCTGAACGGACAGTCAACCATCAATACCAACGTCCTGATCTATCAGTCCATGTCAGGCGATGCTTCTGAAGGCAACTCCGTCTTCACGATGGACGGCGGTTCGATGACCAGCGGAACCGGATCCATGTTTCACGTAACAAATGTCACCACGACGATTAATCTCTCAGGCGTTGACTTCACTTACGCTGACGGAGCGGAATTTCTGATCGCGTCTGCTGATTCCTGGGGAAACAGCGGCTCAAACGGCGGACATGTAACGCTCAATCTGGACAATCAGGAAATCACCGGAGACATGGTCGTGGACGCTTCCTCCGATCTCACACTAACTCTGGACGG
>CADBRO010000256.1 GCA_902797075.1 uncultured Lachnospiraceae bacterium | reverse complement strand
GTAATAAATCCCGGCCGCAGTATCATCGGAGTATCCTCCGTGAAATCAATGATCGTTGATTCGAGCCCGATGTCCGCGGCTCCGCCGTCGATAATCATATCCACCCGGCCGTCCAGATCCTCTATGACATGCTCGGCGATGGTCGGCGACGGCCGTCCGCTGATATTGGCGCTCGGCGCCGCGATATAGCCTCCCGATGCCCGGATCAGGGCAGCGGCGATCGGGTTGCTCGGCATCCTCACCGCAACGGTTTCAAGTCCGCCCGTTGTCTCGTAGGGAACCGCATCCGACCGCTCGAAAATCATCGTGAGCGGTCCCGGCCATAGTCTTTCGGCAAGCGCCTCCGCGCCCTGCGGAATTCCGTTTGTCACCGCGGCGAGATGCTCCATATCCGCAATATGCACAATCAGCGGATTGTCGGACGGCCGTCCCTTCGCGGCGTATATTTTAGCCGACGCCTCCGGATTCAGCGCATCCCCTCCCAAACCGTAGACCGTTTCTGTCGGAAATGCGACAAGTCCGCCGCTTCGGATGATGTTTCCGGCTCTTTCGATCGCCTCGTAATCAATCCTGTCAGGCGTCATTCTGATTATTTCGGTTTTCATTTACGCGTTTTTCGCACCCCTGCCTGCAGCGTCCGTTTCCGCGCCGGCGTTGTCATCAAAATCAAAGTCAAGCAGCGCATCGAGGTCGTTGTCGTCCATGTCGTCGTAATCATCGAGATCTTCGTATGTTCCGTCAAAATCATCCAGATCATCGAGATCCGCATCGTCGTCATCAAGATCGATGTCGTCAAGAGAAACGGGCATGCTCTGAATAATCTCGTGGACTTCCTTGTAGGACTGCATGAATTTCTTCTGCATCTGGTTGAACATGTCGACAATTTCGTTCATCTCGTCCTGGACCGCAAGATATTTCTTTTTGCCGTCATTCAGCTTCGCGTCGACCTCTCCCTGAACCGATGAAATCCGCTTCTTTGCTTCCTGCTCGGCAGCCGCTAGAATCTTTTCCGCTTCCCGTCTGGCAGCAGAGACGATCTCGTCGCCCTTTACCTTTGACTCATACACCAGATCGCCGATCTGGCGGTAATTGTCGATATATTTCTGATATTTATTGCGGATGTCCTTCTCGAGCCGCTCCACCTGCTCATCCTTCAGTACGACCCGGCTCTTCAGTTCCGAAATGATCTTGTCGCGCTTCCGGATGTCCTTCTCAAGAGCGGCCACCTGCTTGCTGCTCTCCTCCTCCTGATGGCGGATATAGTTCAGCACTTCGTCCTTGTCAAATCCACGGAGAGCCTGCTTGAACATTGAATAATCTTCCATGATCCCCTTCTCCTTTCAACCCCTTAACTTTTCGCTTATAATCCCCCAGACACTGTCCGACTGGAACCCCAGCTTCCAGAAGGCACAGCCTGCGCAGCCGGCCTGCACGGCCATATCTATCCGCCTGCCGGCGGTATCCGGATCTTCCAGCCAGATCTGGCGGAGCGTACTCCCTTCCTGCGCTTCCGCGTACTGCTGTCCGGTCTCGTCGTCCCACACGACAGTCATTCCGTATTCATTAACTGCTTCCTGCGCGGCGTCCATGCCGAGCGAACTGCAGGACAGCCCTGTCCCGTCAGCCCCGGACGTCCAGATTCTCGTAAAAAACGGAAACGCAGCGATCAGCTTATCCTGCGGAACCTCCTGCAGCGTATCCGCAATCCCCTTTTCAACGAATGGCATTGACGCAACGGAGCCCGCCTCTAAGGAAGACGCCGTATGTTCGTCATAGCACATAACCACAATATAATCGGCGTTCCTCGCCTGCTCTGCGCGGTCCATCCACGCGGTGTAAGTCGGCACCGGATCATCAATGGAAAATACATATCCTCCGCGGCGCATCTCCACTCCGAGTTCACGGATGAATTGTATAAATGTGCCCGGTTCCGCGCTGCGGGCAAGTTCCATATCCAGATTGAGGCCGTCCGCGCCGCATTTCTCAAGCGATTCCGCGATCTGCCGGATCGCCCTGGATCTGGCGTCATAATCCCGCAAAAAGGCGGCAGTCTCCTCCGGAGAGGAAATATTACCGTCAAAATCATTCAGCACCGCGAATACCCTGAGCCCGGCCGCATGAGCTTTCTCCACATAGCTCCCGCTCGAGAGATCTCTTACATCCCCGTCCGTGCTGTCGAGATAATACCAGGTGGGAGCGATCACATTGATCCCTTCCATGCCCAAAGACACCGGGTCGAACGCGTCATTTGAGGCCTGGGTGTCAGTCTGATGGAATACCATGCTGACCGTTTCATCCAGACGGTTTCCCGCAAAGATTTTTGCAGGATCCTTCCCGATGCCGGTTTCGACCGCAGCGGCTTCCGAAAGGCGGCGGCTCCTTACATAGCCCACAAGACCGTCTTCCGTAATAACCCTGGTCCAGCCCTTTTTTACGCCGTCGTCAAGGATGCTGACGACGTCTCCCTTTCTGCCGTCTGCGATCACCCGTTTCCGAAGTGACGGGGCAGCCCTGACGGCACATCTCCCGTTCAGCGACGCGCTCTCGTAAGATTCGAGCGTTCTGATATGCACATGGTGCGGGTTCTCGAAAACATCCGCCTCGAGATCTGACACCTTAAGAAGATAGTCGAGCGCAATATACAGCGTCCCGTCAAGAAACCCGGCTTCCTTTCCCGGCGTGGTTCCTCCCGAAAATGCGAGAGTCTCCGTTTCTTCCGCCATCGTCGTAATCAGCATGCCCGACGGCTCGTCGTACCAGATCGACGGGTTAAGCGACGCAGCCGTTTCATAGGCCAGATAAGGCTTTCCCTCTATGTATTTCCCTGCGCTTCCGCGGTTCTCAAAATCAACCGTAACGCCGACGTCCCCGTCGCTTTGCATTCCGAAATAATCCCGGAGGTTCATTCTGAGGAACATGGGAATTATGCCGCAGCATACAAAAGCTGCAGCCAGAACGAAAACAGACACGTAAATCATCCTGCGTTTCTGCTGCTTTTTCCGTTGCTGAACTGTCATCCTTATCTATATACAAAGAAGAAAAACATACCCATACGCTTTTGTAATTATAACAAGACAGCCGGCTTTTGTGAATAACGAAAAGTCCCGGAGACCGCTCTGCACAATGAGATCTCGAGGATCGGTTTCTCATCTTGTCGGACTCCGGGACTGAAATTCGAATGTTTCAGGATATTCAGTTAATGATCAATGATATTTTAATTACAGATTATTCTCTTTCAGATTAACTCTGATAAAATTTACCTTGACCGGCCTCCCTTCCCCATCATAAATCATATCGCGCATATATGTCGCATCAGGATCGCTAAGGATCGTCTTCGCCAGTTTTCCGGGAGAGATTTCCACTCCTTCCGGACAGTAAAGCCGAAGCCCGCTCTCCCTCAGTTCCCTGAATTCACAGCGATACTCTTCATAGGCTTTATTTTTGCTCTTGGACATGTTTCACTCCAGTTCGTGAGATGCCGCGGCCGGTTGCCCCGCTGCGGTTTTCTATTGCGGGTGACCGCGCTGCTTCCCAATAGCTGCGGCGGTCCGTCCCGGTATATTATCGGAAAGGCCTTCCCTTAATACCTGATTATAGTGGGTTTCGTTCTGCGGTCAACGAAACTGCCGCATGTTCCGTAGTTATTGAAAAAAGTCGGTAATAAACTGAAATTTTCCTTCGCTTGTCAAAGCCGAAGGACAGGGAGTATAATACGCGGGCAAAACATATGCGGAAATATCAGGGAGGTCTAATATGGCTCAGATCAACAAATCCATGACAATAGGAGAAATCCTGAATCTCGATTTCGATACTGCCCAGGTTCTCATGGGAATGGGTATGCACTGCCTCGGCTGCCCGGCTTCACAGGGCGAGTCTCTCGAGGAAGCATGCATGGTTCACGGGCTTGATGCCGGCATCGTGGAAAAAGCGGTAAATGAATATCTCGCGGATAAGGCAAAATTCGAAGCGGAAATCAAAGACGGCGCAGCGGAATAAGAAGTGCCCGTCCTTAGAAAAAAGCCCGGCGGCGCCGGGCTTTTTTCTGTGTTTATTTTACTTCCTGCGTATTTTCAGTTTCGATGATCCCTGCGATCTGCTGCACGGCGGAATTTGCGATGACGGTCTGTCCGTGTTCGCAGAGGAAGGCTTCGCCGGCCGAAATGTATTTGCTGCCGCTTCCGTACTCTGACAGGATATTGCAGATCTTGTTAAATTCCTCCGGCGTATGGGACGACTGATGTACGATCAGTACATAGCTCCCGTCCTCGGGCTGTCTGTACAGCGAGCTCGAACCCTTGTAGAATCCCTTGAGAGCAGCCGCCCCCCGGATCACATTTTCCAGCTCCTTAAAACGGTAGACTCTGGTGAGCGAAAGCGCTGACGCGTCCTCGGCGGAAGATGAGCCCTGACGCTCCGGCTGTTTTGGCGCTCCCTGGGGCTTAACCCCTTTCTTTACCTTTGGACCGTTCTTCTTCTGATCAAAGAACTTGTGGAACACATCCAGAATATCATCGGCGCCTTCGACCCTGGTTCCGTCCTCTCCGTCCGGAAGGACGTCGGTCGCAGTGAACTTCGAGAACCTCGTGTCGAGTTCCTCCGGATCGTCCACCTTTGTAATCAGCAGAACCAGCGCGTTTCCGTGATCCGGAATCGCCTCGATCATAAGAGGGATATTCCCCTCATTCGTCCAGCCGCATTCCCTGTAGGCTTTCATCATCATTTCCCGGAAAAGCTGCTTGGCTTTCTCGGTTCCGTAAGCCAGTTCGGTAAGCCGTATATTCCGTTCCTCCAGATCTGCCTTCGTCAAAGTGCAGCGGATCTGATTATCGCTTATTCTTTCTATTTTCATTCGTCATGTCCCCGGAAGCGGATGCTTCCTGCCGGTTCGTCCGGCAATTCTTCCTGTTATACAATACTTCCTGATTTGTTTCCTAAGTATATATCACATCTTTTGTCTTGTAAATGATGTCGCCC
>CADBRO010000255.1 GCA_902797075.1 uncultured Lachnospiraceae bacterium | reverse complement strand
CTGGTAAGAACAGCTTTATCATTATATTAAATCAATAATTGCGAGTCAAGCATGAATCTTCGAAAAACCTTGAAAATACAAGGTTTTCCGGACACTACATCTGGTAAAAATAAATTTTCCGGATCAACATTTTGTGCCCTTTCCGGCATCCTCAAAATCGAAAAAAATTTTTCACATTATCCACATTTTGTGGATTTTTCGTGGATAAGCATTTCATTATCCCGAATCCGGAATTTTTCCATCACAAAGATTTATCGTGATTTCAACTTCCCGGAGGTATCCGGAGATGTGTACATAATTATCCACATTTCCACATTTTTCTTTCCCGGTATGTGATTTTGCTCCCGGATATGCACATTTCCGGTCATTTGAAAGAAAAAACGAATTACGATATGATGGTATTCGCCTCTCAAGACGGGGGCAGATATGGATAACAGCTGCCGATGAATACAGATAAGATCGATAAAAACTGGACCCAGCTCCTGGAATACATCCGTGACGAATACAATCTCACCGAAGTTTCCTATAATACCTGGATCCGGGGCCTGAAGCTGGGAGCAGTGGAAGGCAGTCAGTTTCATATAGTAATTCCTTCCGATAATTCTCTGATGCTTGGTTATTATAATAAGAAGTACAGAGAATTTTTCGAGGCTGCCATTTCCGAGCAGCTTAATGCGGCCTGCGAGGTTCTTTTTGTGCTGCCCGATTCCCAGGCGCAGGAGGATCCGTCCTCTGACCTGAAGAAGTCCCTGCAGCTCTCCCACGCCGAGGCCGCGGGGCTCAATCCCCGCTACCGGTTCGACACCTTCGTCGTAGGCAGCAACAACCGCCTTGCCCAGGCGGCGGGCCTTGCCGTCGCGGAATCCCCGGGCAATGTGTATAACCCTCTGTTTCTGTACGGAGGCGCGGGGCTCGGGAAGACGCACCTGATCCATTCCATCGGCCACTTTATTCTTGAACAGAATCCGGAGACAAAGGTTCTGTACGTGACGAGCGAACAGTTCACAAACGAAGTCATCGAAGCGATTCGAAGCGGAAATGCGGCCACCATGTCGAGAGTAAGGGACAAGTACCGCACCGTCGACGTCCTTCTGATCGATGATATCCAGTTTATTATCGGAAAGGAATCCACGCAGGAGGAGTTTTTCCACACCTTCAACGTGCTGCACGCGGCAGGCAAACAGATCGTCCTGTCCTCCGACCGTCCCCCGAAGGAAATGGAAACACTCGACGAAAGGTTCCGCTCCCGTTTTGAAATGGGACTGATCGCCGACATCCAGCCGCCGGATTACGAGACGAGAATGGCGATCCTTCGCAGATACGCAGAGGAGAAGAACAAGATCCTCAGCGACGACGTTCTGGACTACGTCGCCAAAAACCTGAAATCCAACATCCGTGAGCTGGAGGGCGCCGTCAACACGATCATCGCCTACAGCAAGCTCAACAACAGGGAAGTCAGCACGGAAAATATGGAAGAGGCCTTAAAGGACCATATTTACACAGGCCAGAACTCGAAGGTAACTCCAAGGCTCATCGCCCAGGCCGTCTGCGAGCATTATGATGTCAAAATGTCCCTGGTGGCCTCGCGCAAAAAGAGCGCGGAATATGTTCTCCCCAGGCAGGTCATTATGTACCTGTGCAGGAAATACACAGATTCCACACTCGAAAACATCGCAAGACTGCTGGGTAAAAAGGACCACACGACAGTTATCCACGGAATTGACAAGATTTCGGACCTTCTGGATACGGATGACAGCCTGCGGAACGACATAGACATCCTGACCAAGAAACTCAATTTGTGAAAAATGTAAAAAAAAGGCCCTTATTTCACATTTAGGAGGACTCGTTATCCACACCACACGGGGCCTCTTTTTTATTGAAAAAAGCGGCAAAAACAGATATAATAAGCATTGTTGTACGCTTTTTCACCCGTACTACTACGAAAGATTATTATTCACTCAGATAAAGGACCCGAACATGAAGCTTCGTATCGAAAAACAGAATCTGATCAGCGGTGTTTCCATCGTATCCAAGGCGATTCCGTCCAGGACGACTATGTCTATTCTGCAGTGTATCCTTATAGACGCATCTTCCTCGGATATCAGACTGATAGCCAATGACACCGAACTCGGCATTGAGACAATCGCAGAGGGTATTATTGAGGAACACGGAATCATCGCTGTCAACGCGGATATTTTTTCCAATATCGTCAGAAAGCTTCCGGACGGAGAGATCGAGATTTCCACGGAAGGCTACGAGAAGGTAATGATCCGGAGCGGAAAGGCAAAGTTCAACATTCTCGGCAGGGACGGTTCTGATTTTACCTATCTTCCCGATATCAGCAGGGAGTACGGTATCAGTGTCAGCCAGTTCACCTTAAGAGATATCATTAATAAGACCATTTTCTCGATTTCCTCCAGTGACAGCAACAAGATGATGAACGGAGAGCTCTTCGAGATCGACGGGAACACGCTCCGCGTCATCGCTCTGGACGGTCACCGGATCGCCATCCGCAGAGTGGAGCTGAAGGAGACCTATGAGAACCGGAAGGTGATCATTCCCGGAAAGACTCTGTCCGATATCAGCAAGATCATCGGCGGGGATATGGAGAAAAACGTATCAGTCTATTTTACGGACAAGCATGCATGTTTTGAGTTCGACAGCACGGTTGTCGTCTCCAGACTGATTGAGGGAGAGTATTTCAAGGTTGACCAGATGCTCTCCAATGATTTTGAAACTCACGTAAGGATTTCCAGGCAGGAGCTTCTGTCCTGTCTTGACCGCGCCACTCTTCTCGTGAAAGAAGAGGACAAGAAGCCGATCATCATGATGATCAGGGGTACGTCCATCGAGCTCAAGATCAATACGACGCTCGGCAGCATGGATGAGGAGATTATGATCGACAAGGACGGCGATGACATGAACATCGGCTTTAACCCGAAGTTCCTGATCGAGGCCCTGCGTTCGATCGACGAGGATGATATCGATATCTATCTTCTTTCTTCCCGTGCGCCCGCATTCATCAGGGATGATTACAGCTACTGCTACCTTGTGCTTCCGGTCAACTTTATCACGATCGATTAAGGCCATGAACGAAATTAAGATAAGAGATGAATTCATAAAGCTCGGACAGGCTTTAAAGCTCTCCGGGATTGCCGAAAACGGCGCCGATGCGAAATTTATTATTGAGGACGGGTGCGTCCTTGTGAACGGGGAAATTGATACCCGCAGGGGACGCAAGCTCTACGACGGCGACGTCGTAAGGGTTCTGTCAGATCCGGAGGATGAATCCGCCGGCGCGGAGGAATTCCGGATCGCGGGCAGTCACAGTTAAGTCAGGTTTGTATGTATATCCGCCAGCTTCAACTCTCCAATTTCAGAAATTATGAATTTCTGGATATAGGCTTTTCAGAAGGAACGAATATAATCCACGGCGATAACGCGCAGGGCAAAACGAACATTCTCGAAGCCCTGTATATGATCGCCACCACAAAGTCACATCGCGGTGTTTACGACAGGGATATGATCCGCTTCGGCGAGAAGGAAGGTCATATCCGCACGGTAATAATCAAAAACGGCATCGATTATCAGGTCGACATGCACCTTCGAAACGGCGCGGGAAAAGGAATTGCCATCAACGGGCAGAGGATTAAGCGCGCCTCGGAGCTGATCGGACTTCTGCATATCGTATTTTTTTCGCCCGAAGATCTGACTATTGTAAAGAACGGCCCCTCCAACAGAAGACATTTTCTGGATGTAGAGCTGTGTCAGCTGAATGCGAATTATCTCTACGACCTTGGCCAGTACAATAAGATCATCGATCAGAGAAACAAGCTTCTGCGGGATATCTACAGCGAACCTTCGCTGGAGATCACGCTGGATGTGTGGGACGCGCAGCTTTCCGAGTTCGGTGAAAGGATTATTGCACAGAGAAGAAAATTCATCTCAAGACTCAACGAGATGATTTCGGATATTCATTTGTCCTTGTCTGGCAACAGGGAAAAGCTCTCCCTGGTTTACGAACCGAACGTGACGGAAGGGGAAATGGCAAAAAAGCTCGCGGAGAACCGGGAGAGGGACAAGTATCTCAAATCCACCGCGTGCGGACCGCACAAGGATGACTTTTCATTTCTGTGTGAGGTATCCGGCAGCTACGAGGGAAAGATCGATTTAAGGAGATTCGGCTCCCAGGGCCAGCAGAGGACCTGCGCCCTTTCGCTCAAGCTCTCGGAAATCCGGCTTGTGTCACAGATGATAGGTGAAGAGCCGGTCCTGATGCTCGACGATGTCCTTTCGGAGCTTGACAGCGCGAGGCAGCAGTATCTTTTGAACAGTCTCGGAGGGATACAGACCTTCATTACCTGTACCGGACTGGATGAATTTGTGAATAACCGTTTTTCCATAGACAGGCTTTACAGGATAGAAAACGGAACCGTCACAGAAGATAACAGCAAGTGACCGGAAACAGAGCGGTCATTGGGAATTCAGAGGTATACAGATGACAGAAAAAGAAACGATTGATCTGTTAAAGAGCCTGAACCGGCAGGGCGCTGCCGGAGCTGCGGATGGCGCGGCGCCGGATACCCGCGAAGCTGATAACGGCGAAGATGCCGGGGAAACCTATCAGACGGAGTTTGAGGAGAATAACAAAGAATACGTCGACGACAATGTCCGCGATACGACGGACGTCGGTTCCTACAGCGCGGATGACATTCAGGTTCTGGAGGGTCTTCAGGCTGTAAGGAAGCGCCCCGGAATGTATATCGGCACGACCTCCTCGCGGGGACTTCATCACCTGGTCTACGAAATTGTGGATAATTCCGTCGATGAAGCGCTCGCAGGGTTCTGTACGCATATCGAGGTTTCCATCAATCCGGACAATTCCATTACGGTAACGGACAACGGACGCGGAATTCCGGTCGGCATCAATCACAAGACCGGAAAGACGGCGGTTGAGGTTGTCTACACGATCCTGCACGCCGGCGGCAAGTTCGGCGGCGGGGGCTACAAGGTTTCCGGCGGACTCCACGGCGTCGGCGCCTCGGTTGTCAACGCGCTTTCATCCTGGCTCGAGGTCACGGTAAAGCAGGAGGGAAAGGTCTATCTCATCCGTTTTGAAAACGGCGGAAAGATCGCGCAGGAGCTTCATGTGACGGGAACCTGTCCCGAAAATGAGACGGGAACCAGTGTCACCTTCCTTCCGGATCCCGAAATTTTCCAGGAGACGACGATCTACGATTACGACATTATCAAGCAGCGCCTTCGCGAGATGGCGTTCCTTACCAAGGGGCTCAGGATTACGCTCCGCGACCTCAGAGTCGGGGATGATTCCATACCCGGAGGCCTCATCGAAGAGCCGAAGGAGAATGTTTTCTACTACGAGGGCGGCATCCGGGAGTATGTAACCTACCTTAACCGGAGCAAGACGCCCCTGTATGAAGATGTCCTGTATTTTGACGGGACAAAGAACAATGTTTACGTTGAAGTTGCGATGCAGCACAACGACGCCTTCAACGTCAGCGAGTACAGCTTTGTCAACAATATCAATACGCCGGAGGGCGGCATGCATCTTGTGGGATTCCACAATGCCATGACGAAGACCTTCAACGACTACGCGAGAAAGAACAATATCCTCAAGGACAGCGATCCCAATCTTTCCGGCGAGGATATCCGCGAGGGCCTGACAGCGATCATCTCCGTAAAGGTAGAGGATCCCCAGTTCGAGGGCCAGACAAAACAAAAGCTCGGAAATATTGAGGCAAGGGGAGCAACGGACAATATCGTGTCCGAGAAGCTGACCTATTACCTTGAGCAGAATCCGTCCGTTGCAAAGACGATCTGCGAAAAAGCTCTTCTTGCGCAGCGCGCAAGAGAAGCGGCGAGAAAAGCCCGCGACCTGACCAGAAGAAAGACAGCGCTTGAGACGATGTCCCTTCCCGGAAAGCTTGCGGACTGCTCGGACAAGGATCCGAAGAACTGTGAAATCTTCCTCGTTGAGGGAGACTCCGCAGGAGGCTCCGCAAAGAGCGCGAGGAGCCGCGCGACGCAGGCCATCCTGCCGCTTCGCGGTAAAATCCTGAATGTGGAAAAGGCAAGAGAGGACAGGATCTACGCCAATGAGGAAATCAAGGCGATGATCACTGCCTTCGGCACGGGAATCCATGACGAATTCGATATCACAAAGCTCCGCTATGACAAGATCATTATCATGACGGATGCCGATGTCGACGGCGCGCACATCGATACCCTGATGCTGACCTTCCTGTACCGCTTTATGCCGGATTTGATCCGCCAGGGTCATGTTTACCTTGCCATGCCGCCTCTTTTCAAGCTTGAAAAGAACAAGAAGGTCTGGTACGCATACAGCGACGAAGAGCTTGCCTCCATACTGGAGGAGGTCGGCAGGGACCAGAACAATAAGATACAGCGTTACAAAGGACTCGGAGAGATGGACGCGGAG